>CAZQSG010000062.1:0-13885 GCA_964595925.1 uncultured Anaerolineaceae bacterium
AAATGGGAGTGTCGCTTCGCGAACTCCACTGAAATCACATCGGTGTCCATTTATTAATTGGGGGTTTCTTAGAAAATACGAAACCCTGAAAATGGTAAATAAACATTGGGAAACCCCCTGAATAAATAATTGCTTATCATCCAAAGTAGGATAAAAAACATAGAATCCCGTGCGGAGGCACGGGATTATTGATGAGGCTTTCATTTCTAATTTTTTTTGTGTGGGAAGAAATCTGTTATAGCCTCTGGCGGATATGTAACAGGTCGGGAATAGCCTGGCCCGAGTTCATCAATCTTTGCCTGTAAGTCTTCCCCCATATCTTGCAGGAGGAGCATTTGATCCGTTTCGAGATTGAGGTCATACTTGCCATAATCACGCCAATTGCCATTCTCAACGGCCTTCGTGTAGCCTGCTTCAGTGAAGCGGTTGAGTAAAGTGCTGCGCAGTCGAACCAGTTCTGAGGCATAGAAACCATTATAGGCCAAGTTGCGACTTTCACCTGCATCAAGGTCAAGGTTATAGAGCCACTCTTTTTGATCGGCGGCGGAGTAAGAGTACTTCCACGTGCCGTCAGTGATGAGATATAGGCCGGTGGCTTCCTGTCCAAATTGGCTGTAAACATATTGGCGGTTTGTATTACCTTCGGCGACAGCTCGCAGGTCTTCCCCCTCAGGATGCACTCCGGGGGTATCCGCACCGGCCATTGCGAGGATGGTTGGGAAGATGTCCATGTTGGAAGCGGGGTAGCTGATGCGGCGTCCGCCTTCAAAGACACCCGGCAGTCTGGCGAGCATGGGCACATGTACCGATGGTTCCAGCATGTTGCGTTTACCGAAGGAACCAAAATCACCTAACATTTCGCCATGATCACTGAGGAAGAGGATCAATGTATTATCAATATCATTCCCAAGGGATTCAAGGACTCGTCCGATGTTGTAATCGACAAAGGAGATCGCGGCATAATAAGCCGCCCGCATGGTACGCAAGAAATTGTTATCAAACCCCTGATCGCGGTATTTATAGCGGTTCTGGAAGTGATTCCAGAAACAGAGAGCGTCCTCGTAATTTTCGGATCGATGGGGCAGGGGCATCTCAGGAGCACGGTAGAGTTTGTTCCATGGGACAGGATTCTCAAATGGGGGATGAGGTTTGATGTAGCTGCTCATCAAAAAGAAAGGTTTATTGGTATCTCGTTTATTGATGTAATCAATCGAGCGGTCTGCCACCCAGGTAGTGTTATGGAGATGAGCAGGAAGCTGAGAAGGCTGGGGGATGTAGTAGTATTCGCTGCGCACTCCGTGAATGTCATCAACGTAACCATAACCATTGGCTTTTAGAAAATCGCGAAAATCATCATCCATTCCACCTTCTTCTGAATAATCACGGCTGTCATACCCCCATAATTTATGGCTTTCAGGTGAGAAATGCTGTTTGCCCACACCGTGCGTCTGGTATCCGAGCGCCTGAAGGCCTTCCATGAAAGATGGTTTTTCCTGAGGCATGGCGACATTGGCATAGCAATCTGTCACATGGGCGGGAAGTCCGGTGACCATCGAACAACGTGCCGCGATACAGACAGGAGTTGATGTGTAACAGCGGTCAAAAGAAACTCCAGTGTTTGCGATGAAATCAAGGTTAGGTGTTTTTGTAAGCGGGTTTCCAAGGGCAGCGATCGTGTCGTAGCGCTGCTGGTCAGTAAAAAAGAGCAAAATATTTGGTTGCGTCATAAACGACTCCTAGTAGTTGAATCCACCATGGAAATGCTCCTGACGGATTTGCCATTCTTCGCGTTGACCAGATCGAATCAGATGTTCGAAGCCGGGCAAGAATGGATCATCCAGCCGGTTGAGCCAGTATTGCAACTTTTCTTCCATCTTTTCCATCAATGGTTGATGTTCAGGTAAAAGAGCCAGGTTTTCCAATTGATAACGATCGGAAATATTATCGAAGAGAATGGCACTCCCTTGCAGCCATCGAGCGTAAGTGTATTGCTTTGTACGTACGCCACGCCAGGGTTTTAAGCCGATTGCTTGGTCAAAAGCGGCATAATTGTTGATGAAAACGGATTCTGGCTCAATCGTTGTTTCATTCATCGTATTCTGTTTCAGGTTCTCTCCTTCCATCGTATCAGGAACTTCTTGTCCAAGCAATGAAAGCAGGGTGGGAGCAAGGTCAGCGACGCTGAAAAGGAGGTTTGATTCCAGTCCTGCTTGAAGTTTTTCAGGGAAGCGAATAATCAATGGGATGTGAATACTTTCTTCATAAGGGAGCTGTTTTTTCTGAAGCATGTGAGACCAGAGCATATCGCCATGATCCGATGTGAAAACCACAAGGGTGTTTTCTGCGAGTTCCAGTTCGTCAAGGGAATCCATCAAGCGTCCGATATTTTCATCAAGAGCTGTGATATGGGCATAATAACCAGCGATGGCATCTCGATCAGGGCTCAGAGCGTTGGGACGCAGTTCAATTTCCTCCGGGGGATACAAGTCTTTATATTTATTTGGAACTGTCATGTAGGGGGCGTGCGGGGTACCGAAAGAAAGCCACAGGTTGAAAGGCTGGTCTGAGTTGGAATTTTTCAGGTAGTCAATCGCAAGGTCGGTCTGAATTTCGGGTTCGTAGCCCTCAACCCGGATTAATTCAGGTGAATCATTGAGGTAATATTTGGTATCAAAATAATCATGATGGCAGTTATAGGATGCCCAATAATCGTCAAAACCGTGCCGACGTTCGGGAGGAGTAAACATATGACGGCTGATGCCATCCAGGTGCCATTTTCCAATGTAGGCAGAACGGTAACCGACGGCATTAAGTTTATCGGCTATACAGGGTTCATCAACCGGCAGACGAACATCGTTGGCGAAACAGCGTGCATTGAGAGCATGTTTCCCTGTCAACATTGAAGCCCTGCTGGGGGTACAGACGGGTGAGTTTGCAATTGCATTGGTAAAGAGTATTCCCTGGGCAGCCAATTTGTCAAGGTTAGGTGTTTTTACTGCTTCATCTTTCATGCAGCCTAACGCAGATGCTCGCATTTGGTCTGCAAAGATGAAGAGAAGATTGGGCGATTGACTCATTTATTCTTTCCATCCTTTCGTTATCATCGTTATTATAGAATACTATCTAGAAGAAATGGCACCCCAGAATTCTGCCGGAGTGCCATTTGGGATGCTTTACCAGAGTATTGTTTCTAATTCTATAATTGTTAGCGAGCACCGCAGGCCTGTAAACTGGCTTGCAGATGACCGCGGGTTTCTGCTGCGATGATGGCGCATTGCACCAGGTCTAACTCTTTGGCACCAATAACTTCCAGGTCAACGGGGCCGGTGTAGCCAGCCTCATGGAGGACACGGACGTAACCGACGAGATCAATATCGCCGCGGCCATTAGCCTGCATCGGAGGTAGACCGGGGTTGGTCTGGCGGCCTTTGCAGTCACGGATGTGTACATGCTTGACACGTGAAACCACAGCCGCAATTGCTTCAACAGGATTTTCACCACCCCGCCAGATGTGGGAGGGATCCATATCAATGCCAAAGGCAGGTGAAGGAATGGCTTCCATAATTTTAAGGGTTGTGGCTGTGTTGTAAATACTTGCGCGGACGTGAGCTTTTACGCAGACAGTTACACCGTATTTTTCACCGAATTTTGAGCAGGCGCCCAGGGCGTCAACAGTTTTTTGCCACTCTTCATCATTATCAAATTCACCTCGGGGGCCTGTGTTGATGATTGGAATTCCAATTTCTGCGGCAGCCTGGAACCCGATTTCCATCTTTTCTAAATTGCGCGAATCCGCCAATTCCATTGCAAGCAGCTCAAGACCGTATGTTTTTGACAATTCTTTAATAGAAGGAGCAATTTCTTGCCATCTGCTAAGGACAAGATGTTCACTCATCCCGTCAAGGGCAGAAATTTCAATGCCGTCAAAGCCTGCCATCGCGATGGTGCGAAAAGCGGTTTCCATGTCATATCCACCGAATAATACTGAATTTACACCAATTTTCATTTTCTTTTACTCCAGAGTTTGAACCAAGGGACAACCCTTTGGTTAATCTAAATAGACAATTTTCTTTTCTTGAACTGATTCAATGGCAGCAGCGAGAACTTTTTGTGCTTTCAGTCCCTCTAAACCAGAGCCATCAATATCTTCTGGCGCTGCACCTGCCCGAACCTGGTCAACAAAGGTATGGATACGGCTACGGAATGTATCATCGAAGTCCCGGTATCCGCCAAAAACAGGGTTGGTCATCACTTCTTTGACCATGTTGCCGGCAGGATAAAGGGTGGCTTCGCGCCACATGTCGTCAATCACAAACCGCCCGCCCGTTCCAGCCAGTTCGCAGCGTTCCATTGGATGCCCTCGTTCAATTTCGTAGCTGCCGGTAAGTGAACCTACAACACCGTTTTTGAACTTTAAATTAAATTGAGCGGTTGTCCAGATGGTACGATTGGGAGAGTGTGTGACAAAACATTGCACAGCTTCCACAGCACCGCAAAAATACTGCATGATATTCACAGTGTGAGGATGCAGCGCTTTAATCTGGAACCAGGGCGAACTTTCGCGCGGGTTCATAATCCACATTGACATATTGATGAAGAGCAGATGGCCGAGGCGACCATCATCAAGCCATTTCTTGGCCTGGCGGGCTGCGGGGGTAAAACGATGGTTGAGGTCAATGCCGAAACAACGATTTTTTTCTTTCGCTTTGGCGACCATTTCTTCCCCTTGCCATATTTCATTTGAGATCGGTTTTTCGCATAGTACATGACAACCAGCTTCAAGCATTTCCATGGTGGGTTTGTAGTGATCGCTTGCATATTCGTAGCCGCCTGTGGCAATGCTGACGATTTCTGGCCCAACGGCGTCAAACATTGTTTTGGCATCATAAAAAGCCGTTGTTCCATAAGCCGCCGCTGCGGCATCTGCGCGATCTTGGTTCGTATCGCAGACGCCGACCACTTCGACTTGTGGATGCTGCAAATACATGCGAGTATGCTTGTTCCCGATCGGTCCGAGGCCAATGATTGCAACACGGGTTTTTGCTTCGCTCATTCGGTGCGCATCCTTTCTAAAATTAATCTAATTCAACAATCGTGCCAGTCTGCCAGGATGTGATCATCGCTTCGATGGCATTCTGTACTTTGAGGGCGTCTTCTGCTTTAGCATCAATTTCTTCAGGCGCCACACCGGCGATATTCTGTTCGACCCATTTTCCAATTCGGGAGTCGAAGGTTTCGTTGAAGTGCATCATCCCGCCAAGATAATCATAGGTTTCTGTTTCCATCGAGAAACGGGGGTAATAGGTCAGGTGCTGACAGGCTTCTTTCAACACGAAGCGCCCTTTGGAGCCCACGACCTCAAGCTGTTCAAGGCCATAGCTTCCACCAGCGTCATAGCTTCCGACGAGGTGGCCGATGATACCATTCTTGAATTGAATGTTAGCTTGCAGGTTAGACCAAATTTTACGACCTTCCCCTTTTTTGAAAAATGCCTGCACTTTGCCGATGTCACCGCCAAAATAGCGCATGAGATCGAAAGAATGGGGGTGTAATGCCCGGGCGTGGAACCAGGGCGAGCTTTCGTTGGGGTTGTTAATCCACATTCGAAGCATGACCATGTTAAGATCGCCCAGACGGCCTTCTTCAACCCACTGTTTAGCACGGAGTGCTGCAGGGGTGAAGCGGTGGTTGAGGTCGACGCCATAGCGCAGACCTTTTTTCTTGGCGAGGGCAACCATTTCTTCGGCTTCTTCGGTGTTGTTTGAAATTGGTTTTTCACCAAGGGTGGGAATATCGGCTTCAAGCAATTCCATGGTGGCCTGATAATGGTCGCCGCCATTTTCTTCACCGGCAGTACACATGCTGGCAGCATCAATCTTGATGCCGCTGTTGACCATGTCCTGAATCGTATAGAAAGCTTTGGCACTATATTTTTCAGCTGCTTTATCTGCTTTTTCTGCGATGATGTCGCACACGGCGACGATTTCCACATCATCACGTTTTTCGTAAACCTGTGCATGGCGATTACCGATATTGCCCATGCCCACAATAGCAACTTTTAATGTCATTTCTAAACTCCTTATTGATTTGGTTGTTACTTTTTTCGAGATTCTGACTGCAGACGGGTGGCAGCGTTGACATCGCCAATATGAAGTGTGTCATAAGCCTGTTGAGAGGTTTTGAATGCCCCCACACCTTTATGTCCGTGCCAATCCCCCTGGTGGTGAATGGGGTTGGAAAGACCGGTTTCTTTCTCTCGTTTTTCAATCCAGGTATCCATGCGGGCTTTCAGGGTTGCAACGATTTCAGGACGTTCTTCAGCCAGGTTGTTGTATTCTTCTGGATCCTCGATGAGGTTATAAAGCTCAACTTCGGGTTTAAAGTGGAAATCAGGCTCAAGAGCGATGATGAGTTTCCATTCAGGAGTTCGCCAGCCATGCTTGCGCATCCAGGTGCACTCTGTGATGTAAAATTCACAATTATGAGACGGCACTTCTCCGGACATCATATTGGTGAGGCTGGTTCCATCGAAGTCAACATTGCAATCAACCTCTGCCAGGTCGAGGATTGTTGGAACGAGATCAGGATGCGTGGTGTAGCCATCGAGAATCTTGCCAGCAGGAACTTTGCTGGGGTAATGAATGATGAGGGGAACATGTAGAGTGACATCGTAGATACCGTGATGATCGAAGTAACAGTCATGATCGTAAAGGGTCTCGCCATGGTCAGAGTTGATGATGACGATGGTGTCATCAAGAACGCCGCGGCTCTCCAGTACCCGGAAAAGTTTTGCAAGTGAGGCGTCTAAATAAGCGATCGCACCATCATATTGGGCAATCACATAATCTTTGTCGGTGATTCCTGGGGGCATCCATGTGGCGAAGTAATCGCAGAATGGTTTGAACGCCATTACTGGATCCATTGACTTGTTTTCTGGATCACATTCACCGCCATGATAGAACATTCCATCATAAGGAGCGGGCGGAAGATATGGAGAATGAGGATCCATGTGGCGCATGAAAAGGAAGAAAGGCTCCTTATTATCAAGTAAGCGGTCAAGTTCAGGAATGGCCACATTGTTCATGTTGCCTGCTTTGGTGGCAGGACGATCTTCCCATGCTCCCCAGCCTTCGAAGTTCAAGTAATTTTTGAACCCGCGGGCGGCAGGATTTCCGGAGAAACCGATGCATGTGGTCTCATAACCATTTTCACCAAGAATTTCTGCCAGAGTCTTCACTTCAGGGCGCAGAGGGCCTTTGTGGCGTAAAGCAATCATCTGTGTGGAGATGACATCCATCCCGGTGAGCATGCACCCGTAACCGCTGGTAGTTGGAACGTTCGGACAATAATAGTTTTTGAACAAGGTTGCCCCTTTGGCAAATTTGTCAATATGGGGAGTGGTCAGACGGTCATACCCATAACAGCTCATGTGGTCTGCCAGGAGTGAGTCAATGCCAATCAGGATAATATTGGGTTTTTTCATGCTTCCTCCATTTGG
The DNA here is from genome assembly GCA_964595925.1 of uncultured Anaerolineaceae bacterium. GTDB lineage: Bacteria > Chloroflexota > Anaerolineae > Anaerolineales > Anaerolineaceae > SpSt-1165. Next base: position 7,499 of record CAZQSG010000062.1, read on the forward strand.
AAAAAAGGTTGTTTTGAAAAATTAATGTTGTTTGGATATTATTGATTGTGTTTGAAATTCAGGGGGATAATACTCCTTTCTGTATATTCAGGATAATAAATTTCCCCTAATCTACGTGTTAAAAACACCAAAACCTTTTCGGTTGGTGTATCAAAAATTTATTTGATTACTGCTTGATCTTAATGCTGCAAGGGTGTTAATAAGGGTACCATTTATCTCAGGGATTAGAGAAGACGTATCATAAATACCCCATTATTATGATTTTAACATAGGGATATGCTTTGCTCAATGAAGGCATTATTATTGAGGTGAAATGAAAAAAATAAAAACAGTTCCACGATTATTTTCAGGTTTCTGTTGTGGATAGAATGGACACTCTTGGGGGAATTAAAGCTTTTCAAACGGGTTAAGAATGAAGTAAGGAAAACAGGCAAATAAGTTAATCTCATCAGATCGAATGTCTTTAAAGGAGAAAACACATGAGTATATTAAAAAACTGGGATGGGATGCGGAGCGGGATTGAGCTCTTTCAGTGGATGGGTAAACAGTGCTTAATTTTATGATCTTGACATTCGAAAGGAACATAATCTACTGACAAATGGAAATAGTAAGTCTCTGCTTTTATGTGTTCAGGGAATGAAAATTTCTTTCACAAAAACTGAACTACATGAATGAACAGTGTATAATTGCGCCATGCGAAAATATTTGACGATATTGACTAAAGTCGAGTTTGCAGCATGATATTGACAATTGAAGGAGAGTACCCTGAATGAGTTCGAAGAGAATCTTTCTGCATATTGGTACGCATAAAACGGCTACTACAACCATACAAAAAGGGTGTGTTGAAAACAGCACCGCATTGCGAAATGCGGGTTGGCTTTACCCTGCTACAGGGATGTTTATGGTTGGGCAGCACAATATTGCCTGGGAGATGGCTTCAAGGCATGAACAACCGTGGAATTATATCAATTATTGGGTGAGGTTTCGTCCTGAATGGGGAGGGGTGGATGCATTAAAGGAAGAGATTGATGCTTCTTCTGCGGAAAATGTCATCTTGAGTTCGGAAGATTTTGACGGTTTACGAACAGAGCGAATCCAATTACTGGCTGAAAAATTATCATCCTATACCGTTGAGGTGATCGTTTATCTCCGGGAACAGACCTCTTTACTCCAATCTGCGTGGGCGCAATTTATAAAATCTGGTTTCATTACCATCGATTTTGCCGGTTTTTTGGATGATATGCTGGCTGCATCTTCGGAGAAGCAACGTTATTTTGGGGCGTATGATTTATTCTTGCAGCCCTGGATGGCCGCCTTTGGTTCCGAGCACGTACACCCAAAACAGTTCTCACGTGATGTGTTTCAGGGGAATGTTTTTCATGATTTTCTGTTGGAATGCAAGGTGCCTGATGTGGAACGGTATACGATTCCTGAAAATCAGAATATTTCCCCGGGGTTGAAGTGTCTGGAATTGATCAGAATTTTGGGAAGCAAAGTAGAAACAATGGAGCAGCGTTATAGACTCTCCCGTGTGGTACAGTATTATATTGATGAAATTGGTTGTAGTGAGGGCAAGTTAAATCTGATTGATCGTGATATTCATGATCGAGTGCATGCACATTTTGATAAAGCAAATCAATGGGTGGGAGATCACTTCTTTGATGGTGAATCATTATTCCGTGACAGTTTCAACGAGAAACCGCTCAGCATATTTGATAAAAATGGAATGATAGGAGAAGACTGGGAACGATTAAGTGTATCTGTGGTTGGAAGTTTATTAAACAATACGAGCGGACTTCCAAAAGAGCGTTCTTAATCATCTGCCAGGAAAAAATTTATGGGTTTTCATTCGTTATTTATTTTATTGTTATTTGTGCCGCTATTTTTCTTGATCAGTTTTATGCCCTGGCGAAGAATTCGGAATGGCCTGCTGCTGATTATTAGTTTGCTCTTTTGCCTGTGGGCAGAACCGCAGGCCTTTCCTCTTGTAGTCGTGATGTCAGTACTGACATTTGGGATTGGCCTATTCATTGGCCGATCAATTGAGAAAGAAAAAAGCCCCAAGACATGGAAATTGATTGGGGTAGGGCTGCATCTTGTTGTTTTAGGGGGACTGAAGAGCGCAGTGGTTGCTGATGTTTTTCCAGGAATGCCTACAGGGTATTCTTTCTTTACATTCATCGCTATTTCCTATTTGTTGGATGTGCAGCGGAGGAAGGTACCGGCGGAAAGAAATATTTTCAAATTCAGTAACTATCTTCTTTACTTTCCTCGTTATATAGCTGGTCCATTGTCTCGTTGGAAAGTCTTTGCGTCCGAATCGCAAGAACCAAATTTGACCCTGCAAAACAAAGTCAAAGGACTGGAACGATTCATTATCGGCTTGGGGAAGAAGGTGTTGATTGCAGACATCCTTGGTGAGTGGCTGGGAATGGGTATTTTTGAACAGCGAATCCCTCTCGTGACGACGGGAACCGCCTGGGTGATGCTGCTTTTTTATGCTGTTCAATTGTATTATGACTTTGCCGGGTATACGGACATGGCGATAGGCCTGAGCTGGATTTTCGGTATCTCGCTGCCAGAGAACTTCAACCTGCCATACATTGCAGAATCAATCACTGATTTTTGGCGTCGATGGCATATCTCGTTATCTGCCTGGTTTCGAGAGTATGTCTTTATTCCTCTGGAATGGCAGCGCCGAAAGAAACGCTGGTTAAAGCAGTGGATGAATACATTAATTATCTTCTTATTAACTGGATTGTGGCATGGACTGACACCCAACTTCGTTATTTGGGGTTTAATGCATGGCGGGATGATTGTACTGGAGACGGATAAAAAAGTGGGGACAAAAATCAAGGCTTTGTCCAAACCCTGGAAGCATACCTATACTCTATTTGTGGTTCTTATCAGTTGGGTATTTTTCAAGGCACCAACATTCAAATATGCTCTGTACTGGTTGAAGGCACTGGTTGGCTTTGGAGAACCGGTCAATCGAGTAGGGTATTCTGTATTGCCAACGATAGGCTCAACAGCCTGGCTGGCGTTTTTCCTGGGTGTTATCCTCGCAACTGGAATCATTCCAAAAGTATGGAAGAAAATCAAGATGCATGATGTCGACAAGTATCAAAAGGGAGCTATCTGGGCCGAACGGTCTGCCTATGTTGCTTTGTTATTTCTCTGTATTCTAATGCTTTCCACTACATCAGTGCTGCCTGCCATCTATGGAGGATTTTAATGGGGATTGAGAAGGTGGAAAAACGCGCCAATCGAGTCTTTTTTATCGTTGTAATATTGTTATTGATTTCACTTTTCATTGGTGGGAATCCAGAGTTTCGTTTCTCGCCAGGGGAAGATGAAAATGGATTAGAGTGGTTTGCGGGTTTGCCAAAAAAATATCAGGAGCAATTTGCGGCAGAATCGCCATTAAAGAACCCTTTCATTCGTTTAATTCATGATTTTCAATATTCACGTTTGTTCGAGAACCGTTTTCCGATTGTGCTAGGTGGTAGAGATGGTTGGCTGTACTACACCGGTGAGCGCAATATGGATGATTATCAAAACGCGTTTCCGATCTCAGAAGACGAATTAATGCAGATTTACGTCAATCTGGAGGGAATCAATCGCCGCCTGGCGATTCATGACAAGAAATTGATTGTAGTGATTGCACCCAGTCGTGAAACGATTTACCCGGAATGGCTGCCCTTCGGGACGGAGAAAGTGGGGAACGACGATCGGATGGATCAACTTATGGCTTACATGGAGAAACTGCAGGCTGAAACAACAATCCTTGATCTGAGGGATGAGATGTTAGCAGCTAAAGAGATATATCCGCTTCTATATTTCAAAATGGATACACACTGGAATCAATATGGTGCATTTATTGCCTATCAGGAAATTTGTAAAGCGATTCAGGCTGATGAGAATTTTTCTGATTTTAAGTGCAAAAGTTGGGATGATTATGCGGTGGAGACAACTGAATATGAAGGAGATATGGTTAAGCTGATGCCGACTGATCTTGATTTGAAAGAATCAATTCCTGTTTTTATTCCAAAGTTTGATTCACCTGTTGTGCAAGATCCTCCTCCTCCTTTGGGACGTGACCGTGTAGAATGGGTATATACCAGCATTCCAGAAGAACTCAGCCCGAACCCTTATACACTGGTTTCTTTCCGTGATTCTTTTTCGATGGACCTTGTTCCTTTTCTGAGGGAAGATTTTCAGGAAGCGACCTTTGAATGGAATTTCCATTACAACGAGGAATTGATCAATGAGAAAGACCCTGACATTGTGATTATTCAGGTCGTTGAGCGGTACTTGCATGTACTGGCATGGTTTGGTAATTAATCAGGGATTTTTAGACGAATAAAACCCAAATTACTCTGTATAGAAAAAAGCGAAACGCTTTTTATTAGGGCGTTTCACTTTTTTTGGCCTTGTTATTTCCTTGAAAATCTATGTTTGTTTAGCCAAATGTCTGGTGCATGCGGTCGACATAATAGAGCACATTCTCCCATTTTCCATCGGGAGCAATCCGGTGATCCGGACAGGGAATATATCCTCCGAGATCAACCAGTTTCTTCAAACGCTCTACCTCTTCATCGATAGCTTTATAATCACGGGAGAATACAACTTTGTTCATTCCGCCCACACCGCGAAGCTCACGTCCATATTTTTCGCGCCAGGGAGCTATGCTGGCGTTCCAGGTGCCTACTTCGATTGGGAACATGGTGTTAACACCATTGTTAAGCCAGATCGGTACGAGTTTATCGATGTTTCCATCACTATCCAATGAAATAATGTTGATGCCATGATCGTTCAGTAATTCAGAGTTGCGTTTGTAATAAGGCCCAACCGCCTTTTTAAAGAAACGAGGGCTGATTAATGGGCCGTTTTTGAAACTAATGTCTTCCCAATAATGAGCAGTATCAAAATCATCATTGACTTCCAGGATTGTCTGCAGGTTTTTGTAACTCAGGTCAGCAACGGTTTTAATAATTTCATCGACCAGATCAGGATCATCAGCCATTATATAACTGAGGTTGACCAACCCAAACCAATCACGGATGGTACCGAGGAGACTGCCGCACCAGATTGCTATCGGCAATTCACGTTCCGCCCAGCCTTTGGGAGGGTTCAAGGTATATGGGTTAATGCGATCGATTGACCATTGCAGTCTGGGTAGGTAAAGCTCTTCCCATGATTTACGGTCTGTGAGCAGGTGGTCAATTTCCGCTGGGATTGAAACAATTCCAGGTTTCTCAAGGATTGTGACCCCTTCCCCTGTGAGCACTTCCAGAGTGCCATCTGCTCGTTCTTTAAGTACCTTTCGTTTAAAGGGAGGCAATAACTGGATGGACCCTCCAATAGAGCGGCTCCAGTTGAAATCCCAGCCTAAGAGGTTATCAATTTCCTTATCTGCTTCATTTCCATCTCCCCAGGCCTTGGCGAGTTCCATCGACAGATAACCCTCTTCAGCCCATTTAATTAACGTTTCGTTCCAGTAGCCAAAATGAACGATGGGCATACGGTCATATTCCTGGTAATTTAATATGGCCATAGTTCTTTCACGATTATTCATTTAACAACCTCCACAAAGGTGATTTATTCTACAAGTCTCGGATTTGGTGCTAACCGATTATGATTGAACCATAAATGGTTATGATATATTATTTCTTATTATACTGAATGGAAAGGTAATTGAGGGAAAATGGTGACGATATGGAAATACAGTATTCTAAAATGAAAAAAGAAGGATTAGTTAACTTGAATAATTTTTTATGGAAATACTTGATACTTGCTATTTAAATTAATCGGGGTAGCAAAAAGCGCATTGACATAAGTCCTAAAATCATCCTTGAAAGCAGATGAGGCTGATCCAAGAGTAATATTGTTGGTATTTTGATCTCTCCCAAATGAAAATTATTTTCATTTGGGAGAGATTTTACCCTACGATATTTTTGAAAACAAGCGTCACCGCAGATTTGTACATGAAAGACCGCAGATTTGTACATGACTTCATTTATATCGTGTGATATAAAAAATTAACTTTCGCAGAGAATGAGTGATTCAAAAGAAGAGATAGTTTAATACCCTACGGGGTGGGTGATTTGAGTTATTTCATAATTGGGTTTTCTCGTTCAAAACAAACGTTCTTGAATAATCGAGGACGAAGAAATTTTCATCTAGTTCATTCTTAAAAGGAGTTTGTAGTGAAAAAATTATTTAAAATTTTGTCTGTATTGATGGTATTGGCAATGCTTTTCGCCGCATGCAAAGCACCTGTTGATACCCCCGAGGAAGTGGATACTGCAGAAGAAGCTGTGGCTGAAGAAGCAGAAGAAGCTGTGGCTGAAGAAGCAGAAGAAGCTGTGGCTGAAGAAGAAGCTG
>CAZQSG010000062.1:13985-15802 GCA_964595925.1 uncultured Anaerolineaceae bacterium
GCAGAAGAAGCTGTGGCTGAAGAAGCAGAAGAAGCTGTGGCTGAAGAAGAAGCTGCACCTGAAGTAGAAGCCCCCTCTGCTTATCAGGAAGCTCCCATGCTTGCTGCAATGGTTGAAGCCGGTGAACTTCCCCCCGTTGAAGAACGCCTCCCCGAAGTACCTTTCCTTGTAGGTCCCGGTGTTCTGATTACTCTTGAAGATATGCCCAGCTGGCAGTCCGGCGAGTACGGTGGAGAGCTCCAGATGGCTCACCGTGGCGACTTCCCCCCCGATGTTTTCATCGGCTCCAACGAAGGCTTCCTGGCTGGTGCTGGGATTGGTATCGTCGGCGTGCAGGGTAATGTGTTAGAAAGTTATGAAGTTAGTGAAGATGCAAAAACATTCACCTTCAAAATGCGCAAGGGCCTGAAATGGTCTGACGGCGTGCCTGTGACCCGCGAAGATGTTGAATTCGCATGGAATGATGTTCTGAACAACACTGAGCTTTATTCCGGTGGCGTCCCCGGAAACTGGGTATCCCCCATTACCAAGAATCCTGCCACATTGGAATTCCTTGATGATTGGACCTTCACCCTTACCTTCGATGATCCTTATGGTTCCCTCGTTGTTGTTATGGCGATTAAAGGTTGGGCTGGCTACCAGGATTTGATCAAACCTGCTCACTACCTGAAAGACTTCCACAAAGACTATGCTGATGAAGCTGATCTTCTTGCAGCAATTGAAGCAGAAGGCTACGAAGGTATTGATAGCTGGGTGAATTTGTTCAGCCAGAAAGATGTCAATCAATGGGAAGAGCATCTCACCGATGCAATCGGTTTCCCCCGCCTTAACCCATGGCTTTTGACCGAAATGACTGAAGGCGCCCTTGTTTACGAACGCAATCCTTATTATTACAAGGTTGACGTTGAAGGCAAGCAGCTTCCTTATATTGATAGAATTGTGACTGCTCGTGTTGATGACGTTGAAATGGTTAACATGCGCGCTATCGCTGGACAGGTTGACTTCACTCGTGAAAGCCCTGATATTCAGGCAATCCCTGTTTATAAAGAGCAGGAAGAAGCCGGTAATTACACCGCCTATATCTTTGACAACCATGTGAATCCTGCTCTGATTGGTTTCAACTTTGAATCCACAGATGAGGCTTTCAAAGAGGTTGCCAATATTCTGGAATTCCGTCAGGCATTGAACCACGCTATTGACCGTGATGAGATTAACCAGACGGTTTATTTCGGCTTAGCCTATCCTTCCATCGCGACTCCTTCTACACCGGATGTTTATGATGTTGACCTGGCTAATGAGCTGCTTGATTCAATCGGGATGACCGAACGCGATGAAGACGGTTTCCGCATGACCCCAAGTGGGAAACCACTGTTGATCTACATTGAACAGGCCGAATACCTGGCAGAACACACCACCATTTGCGAATTGCTGGAGGAATATTGGGGAGAGATCGGTCTTAATACCCAGATGGAAATTATTTCTTCTGACCTGTTGAATGAACGCAGTGCTGCCAGCGAAACCATGGTTACTATTGGCTGGGCGCACGTTCCGCTGTGGGCAACCAACGGTTGGAATGACTGGGAGCCCTCCACTACTGAATGGTCCCGCTACAATAACACCCAGGATGAATTTGAAGGCATTGCACCTCCTCCTGAGGCGCAGGAACTGTGGGACATCTTCGAGCAGCGCGCAACCTTACCCACTGGTTCACCTGAAGAGCATGCTTTATACGAACAGATGATGGAAAACTACAATACAAATCTGTGGCGCATTTCCCTCTTCACTGGTCCGAACCCACTGATCATCACCAATGATCT
>CAZQSG010000063.1:0-15581 GCA_964595925.1 uncultured Anaerolineaceae bacterium
CTCCGAAGCGGCTGGATTCCTGCGGGTTTCTGAAGAAGATGTGAAAGCCGCCATCGAAGCGGGAGATCTCAAAGCCCGAAAACTTGGTTCTGCTTACCGCATTAGCAAGAAAGCACTTGAAGATTTCCTGAACGGGTAATTCATAACCAGTAAATAGAAAAACTCCGAGAAACTTAAACTTCTCGGAGTTTTGATTTAATGACTTGTATCTAATTCTATGAGTTAAAAAATACGATTAATCAGTCCATTTTTTAGGGGATTCTTGTTTTTGTAAAGAGCTTTTTAAAGGGCCATGATTTCAGGAAGGATTTGATCTACTCGCTTGTGCAGGACCGCATCACCAGCGTATTGATCAGGTCTTGCCCCTTTAAGGGCCCATTTGCCAATCACACTACCGCCAGCCTTTTCGATTTTGGATGTGTAAATGTGGTGAACTCTTTTAGCGATGAAGCCTTTACCAAAGGCGCTAAAAGTGACGATGATGATTTCTTTGCCTGTGAAATCAGCTTTTTGGAGAAAGGTATCCATCGCAGGAACACCACTAAACGCCCAGATGGGGGACATCACAATTACACGATCACAGTCTTTGATCGCATCCCATGGATCACCCTCAAGATCACTGAGTTCATGTTTTATGGCAGCGCCTGCATCGAGATTCTTTTTGTCGATCAGGCGGGTAATAGAGGCCCCTAATTTTTCTGATAGATACTCTGCCCCTGTTTTTGTATTGTTGGATTTAGAAAAATATACAATTCCTGTTGACATTATTCCTCCTAATTTTAAACACTTTTTAAATCCGATGAAATAAACCCGAGTTGCAATACTTGTTATTTATGAATGTTTTCCCACAAGGTTGAGTTGAAGGGGGCGCTGCGACTGGGACAATTCTCACGCTGGCAGAGCTGACAATTCTGGTAAGTCACATTTGCAGAAAAAAGGATACCCGATATAGAAACATCAGGGGCCATGAGATAGGACTCCGTGAGACGTACACCAATCAACGTTTTCACATCACCGATCAACCGAAAAAGGTCTGCCTGCTGTTGAATGGGCCATATAGAGGCATCTGCAGAGCCGGGACTCATGGAAGAAAGTTTTGTTAAGCCAAAAGAGGTGGTCAGATGCTTATTCAGGAAAGGAACGCAGGGCTTAAGAAGTTCAAGCTTGATATAATGCAGCCAGGTGATTTTTACGAAGTCTTTTGGATCAATGTACAGGTTATCAACTTCAGTCCCGCAGGTAGCTACATAAGCAAAGACACGATTGATTCCCTTGAGATTCATTTGCATAGCAGTACTTGTGAAGGTAATCCCATCGATGGTAACTTCATCCTCGGTACGATTTTCGATATAGGAAGTTTTATAAAGAACTTTGGGTTGTGCGACTTTTTGAACCCGATCCATCAGTTCTGTGAATTCTTCAATAAGGCCGCTTTGAGGTTTAATTCGTAGTTTTTCAGCCAGTTGTTCGGTGTCTAAATAAAAAGGGACGTGCAGGATTGTGCTCAAAGAATTGTCCTTCTGTTCAGGGTTTAAGAAAGTTATCAGGAAGTTGATTGATTTCGTTTTATTTTATCCAGAACCACTCTGTTTGTGAATAGCCTTTTTCCTGAATGCGAAAAACTTTCATTTGCCATTGATTTCCATTTGGAATTGGTGACCAGATGATTGTGGCAATTCCAGGATAGGCAAATTCTCGGATATCACGTTGTGAGGGGTGGTCAGGGCCTGTGGGATGAGAATGATATATTGCAAGGAGTTCAAGGCTTTGCTTCTCAATATTGATCAATGTGTCGACTTGTTCCTGTGGGTTCATTTGGTAGGCATCGGGACTATGGAGTATGTTTTCAACAGGTATTCCTTGATAAATGGCTTTTTTCTGTCCAACTGCCATTCCACAGACCTCTTCGTTAAAAACAGAGCTGACATGATTCAACATGGCACGATAAACCGCAGGGTGAATATTGAATGAAGGTTGCGGAATTTGGGTCATTGGATGAGATTTAAACCAACGCCCAGTAAAATCAATAAAACCGCAATCACACCGGATTCAATCCAGACATTTTTTAGGGGTTTTCCCTGAATAAAAGCTTCAGCCAGGTTGACCAATGTAAATGAAACGGTGAGCATGATCATTCCAAACAGAATGGGTGATAGAGGCAGATAGTGCAGAGCAAAGGCCAATTGAGCAACAACCAGTGAGATTCCGAGTGCCCATTCAAAATGCCACTGGCCATTCAGGCGGAGATTGAGAGTCCGCAGTGCGATCGGGAAAATAGCAATTCCCAAAGTGCTGGTGACAATATAAAGGCGTAGTCCAGCTCCGTTGGTGGCGATGGCGAGGAATAAGTAAAGTGCAAAGGAAAGTGCTGTCAGACCCATGGATGCAAAAGCATAGCGCTCATCAGAAGGGTCTAGTGAGATGTATTCTGCAGTTAGCACCGCGATGAGAAAAGCTGCTGCGAGGATAAATAGCACCCACCATTGAAGGCCGATTTCAACACGTGAGAGAGGGATTGAGATTACCCAGGCGCTCAATGCTGGTAAAACGGTATAGAGTATCACTGATTGACCTTCATATCGGGGATGAGATTGGATAAGCCAACTGCTACCAACAGCTGCCAGCGATGCCAGCAAGAAAGCAACCAGCGCGGTGAATTGAAGTTCAAAAAGCAGATGAAGATTAAAGAGTTTAATGGTAATTTGGCGGGCAGGAATTTCGAGGTATGGCAGCAATAAATACCCGACAAGAATGACGGCGGTAACGATGCTGAGCTGGTCTGAATTGGGCAGTTCCTGACGTTTTTCCATAAATTGATTGTATCAGGGAATTGGCTGGTTCTTTTTCTTCAGTATGACAACTTGATTGCCGTGAAGCGAGAGGATGCCATTGCTATAGTGGTAAGAATGTGTATCGTTGTTGGTGAGTTGAATTTTCCATAGAATCGGATCAAAGTTTTCCAGTTTCAGTTCACGGTCATAATTGCTGAAATTAAGCAGGATGAGGAAGGTTTCTTCTTCGTTTTTACGCTGATAGGCAAGGATGAAGCGGGGTTTCTTAGTAAGGAAATGGAAGCTGCCTCGCTGCAAGGCAGTGTGTGCTTTTCGGAGTGTGAGTATTTTTTTATAGAAGTTTAACAGTGAGGTTGGATTAACTTCCTGTATTTCGACATTTCTGGAAGAAGCGTCAGTATGAAGAGGCAGCCAGGGTTTTGCTTTCGAAAAGCCAGCATTAATATCCGTGTTCCATTGCATGGGAGCCCGACAACCATCGCGTCCTTTATAGAAAGGCCAGAAAGTACGGCCGATGGGATCAAGCACATCTTTTTTCTTTCTGATGGGAATATCCCGCTGTCCGAGTTCGTCTCCATAGTAAATGAATGGGGTTCCACGGAGTGTGAGAAGCATGGCGGCTGCCACCTTGAGGCGTTCGTCATTTTCTTTTTTTCCATATCGGGTGGCGAGACGGGGTAGGTCATGGTTGCCGAGGACGTAACAAGGCCATTGATCATTGCTGAGCAGGTCTTGGTAGCGTTGAATTGCTTCCATAAATGGACGTGCCAACCAGGGGCAGTGGGTGAATTCGAAGTTGAAAGCAGCATGTAAAAGACCCGGCTGTGAGTATTTAGCGGCAGAATGCGGACTTTCGGGAACCGTTTCACCAACGGCATATCGCTCTGGATAGGCATCAAGGGTTTTTCGAATCTCCGCAAGTACGTCCATCATCTCGGGTTGATCATAATCATAAAGATGAATTTGCTGATCAAACAGGCGGAAGAAAGGTGCTGAAGGAGGAATTTTCTTTGGATTGTCAGGGAAACGAGAATGTTTGTAATAGAGATTGAAAACATCTAAACGGAAGCCATCAACACCCTTTTCACACCAGAATCGAAAGACATCAAGCAGGGCATCATGGGTATCAGGATTGCGCCAATTGAGGTCTGGTTGTTCTTTGTAGAAGAGATGCAAGTAGTATTGCTGCACATTTTCATCCCACTCCCAGGCGCTGCCGCCAAAGATAGATCCCCAGTTGTTGGGTGGTTTTCCCATCGGATCAGGATCTTGCCAGATGTAATAATCATGGTGAGGATTGTCTTTTGATTTGCGCGCTTCCACAAACCACTCATGCTGGTCTGAAGTGTGATTGAGCACCAGATCAAGAATGATGCGCAGACCGCGCTTGTGAGCCTGGGTGAGCAGCGTTTCAAAGTCTTCCATCGTGCCGAATTTAGGGTCAATCGCGTAGTAATCTGCCACATCATAGCCGAAATCAGCATCGGGCGAGGGGTAAATGGGAGATAACCAGATTGCGTCTACTCCAAGATCTGAAATATAATTTAGTTTTGAAACGATTCCAGGTAAATCCCCGATACCGTCTCCCGTTGTATCCAAAAAAGAACGGGGATAAATTTGATAAATGACACCATCACGCCACCAGAGTGTTGAGTTTTCCATCACGTTCTTCCTTTCATATGATCCTTTGTAAAATGATATTATTTTTTGGATTGCTAATAATATTATTATAAAACAGAAGGCTTGCGAATGGGTATGAATTATGTTAAAATTGAAACACTCATTCGTAATACGTCATGTCGAAAAGTGGGTGTTTCCCCACTTTTCTGTGTGTTATGGGTATAGTATGGAGAAAAAAAGACGATGAAAAATGAATTTGTACTGGCATTCAATGAATTAATTGAAGAACGACAGCTCTCGCGAGAAGTGATCTTAGAATCGCTTGAAGCAGCGATGGTATCTGCGTACCGCCGTTCGGTAAATGCTTCCAGTGCACAGAATATTGAAGCACATGTAGATTCTGATACCGGTAGAATTTCGATCTTTGCTGAAAAAGAAATAGTTGATGAAATTAAAAACGATAAAACAGAGGTGCTTCTTTCCGTTGCACTGCTAGTAGACGAAAATGCTGAAGTTGGCGGAACGGTGATGGTTGACAGCACCCCTGAAAATTTTGGCCGTGTAGCAGCACAAACTGCCCGTCAGGTCATCCAGCAACGAATGCGCGATGCAGAACGAGAAGAACAGAAACTCTATTTTGAAGATCAGGTGGGCGAGATTATCAGTGGCGTAGTTCAGGCAGTGAATTCTGGCGGACTGACCATTGGTATGGAAAAACGAGCAGAAGGTATTCTTTCTCGAAAAGATCAAATACCCGGCGAACGTTTTCGCGTTTATGACCGTGTTCGCACCTTGATTGCTGAAGTAAAAGATCATCCCCGAGGTCCGCAGATTATACTCTCACGAACACACAGTGATTTTTTACGGCGATTATTGGAAAACGAAGTTCCTGAAATTTATCATGGTATTGTAGAAATACGTTCTATCGCACGTGAACCAGGTAGGCGTGCCAAAGTGGCAGTCATGGCAACCCAATCCGGAATTGATCCGGTGGGTGCGTGTGTGGGTATGCGGGGGGTGCGTATCCAGGCTATTGTTCGTGAACTGCATAATGAAAAGATCGATGTCATTGAGTGGAACGAAGATCCACGTGAATTCATTGCAAAAGCGATCAGTCCTGCCAAAGTTGTGGGTGTGTATGTGAACGAACAACAAGAAGGTCAAAGAAACCGCACGGCAACAGTAGTTGTAAAAGAAGATCAACTTAGCCTCGCTATCGGACGTGATGGGCAGAATGCTCGTCTGGCTGCACGGCTTACTGGCTGGCGGATTGACATCAAAAGCCTCTCAGAAGCTTCTGCAGGTCTGCTCTATCGCCTTGAGAAGAACGAAAAGTATGCCTTGATTGCGGAAGAAGAGCATGATGCGATTGTTGAGATGGAAGCGATTATGGCTAAAAAGGCGGAAAACCTTGCTCTGACCAGTGAAGAATTTGCAAAAATGATTCGGTTTGTAGATCGGGTTGAAGGCAAGATTTACGAATTGCTCAATCCAAAATATACACCAGAACAGGAAGCCCGTCTGGCTGAAATAAGAGCCAGCTTGCCAGAAGAGTTGTTTGGTCAGAGTATTCTTGATAGCAGTCTCCCAGAACATGTGCAGTATTCATTGCAGGAAGCTGGCTATGGAACTATCGGTGATATGCTCCTGAATTTGCTCTTTGATAAAGAGAAATTAATGGGAATCAAAGGAATGGGCCCGCGTGCGCAGGCAAGCATGGAAGAACTGGCGGAAACGATCCTTCACCCCGCAGTGGAAGAAGTTGTTGAAGAAATTGCGGAAGAAATTGCAATTGAGGAAGTTGTAGAAGAAAAAACCGCCCCAGAAGAAATAACGGAAGAAACTGCCAGTGATCAGGTTGTTGAAGAAGTTACTGAAAACGATGAGGAGTCTGATGAAGAAACTTCGGTAACTGCAGAAGCTGAGGTGGTGGAAGAGGAAAAATTTGATGAACTCTTTGAAATCAACCTGCAAGAAATCGAAGTTAATGAGCAGGAAAGTGAAGATGAAGAGGAAGTCGACAAAAAACCAAAGAAGAAGGGGCGCAAAAACGTAAAGTTGGAGTATGACCCCGAACTTGGTAAAGTCGTTGCGAAACATAAATACAAAAAAGGAAAAAACGATTGGAATGAATGGGGGGAGGACTGGTAGAATTTCTATTGCATATAGAATCTTAGAAAGGAAGGCAATCGATGACGGCAAGAAGAAAACATATTCCTCAGCGAACCTGTGCTGGCTGCCGCAGCGTATTAGAAAAGCGTTCCTTAATAAGAATAGTTAGAACATCGGATGGGATTGAAATCGATCTTACCGGTAAAAAAGCTGGACGGGGTGTGTATCTGCATCGTGATCCAGTTTGTTGGCAAAAAGGAATAGATAATGCGGTGGCACGAGGTCTAAAAATCCAATTGAGTGATAAAGATCGGGCGCTGTTAGAAAATTATCTTTCTGAATTAACAATTGAAGAATCGTGATTTTGTCTCTCCCTTCTGATTGATGATGGGTTGGCAGTGACAAAATTTTTCCCAGTCTCCAGACTAAAAAGAAGTTCACCCCGCTTCTTTTAGGTGAAAAGATTGAACCAGTTTGAAAGAACTTGATGAAAACCCTCGATTCATAAAACCTTCCCACTGAAAAGGAATTTCAGGGCTGGGGTGTGCAGATAAAAGGAGGTATCGAATGGAAAAAACAAATAATAAATCCGTAGTGCTGCCGTATAGCTTGACAGTACGAGAATTGGCGGAACGAATACAGGTCAGTCCGATTGATGTTATTAAAGTATTGATGTCGAATGGTGTGATGGCAAATATCAACCAGATGATTGACTTTGATACAGCGGCAATTGTGGCTTCAGAATTTGAAATAGAGGCTGAAGAAGAGTCGCAGGTAGTAGAAGAAGTGAGCGGCTTAGGAGAAGTAAAGGAATTGCCTCGATGGCGGGAATTAATTGATCAAGAAGACCCAGAAAAATTAACGAACCGTCCTCCAGTAGTAACGATCCTTGGTCACGTTGATCATGGAAAAACTTCTTTGCTAGATGCCATCCGTCATACGGATGTTCTGAGTGGAGAAGTGGGTGGTATTACCCAACACATTGGTGCTTATCAAGTGGTACATAATGGACAGGAAATTACATTTCTTGATACACCCGGGCACGCTGCGTTCACAGCAATGCGCGCTCGCGGGGCGCAGGGCGCTGATATAGTCGTTCTGGTTGTTGCCGCGAATGATGGCGTCAAGCCCCAGACTCTGGAAGCCATTGCACATGCCAAAGCGGCACAGGTTCCGATCATTGTTGCGATGAATAAGATGGATCGTTTTGACGCGAATCCAGAATATTGCAAACAGCAACTGGCTGAAGCAGGTCTCCAGCCAGATGATTGGGACGGCGATACGATTGTTGTACCTTTGTCGGCGACAGAACGGACAGGAATTGAAGACCTTCTTGAAGCTATTCTGCTGGTCGCGGCAGATACAAAAATTCTTGCGAATCCAGATGGAAAGGTGTTTGGAACTGTAATTGAAGCCAAGGTAGATAAAGCGCGCGGTGTTGTCGCTACTCTATTGGTTCAGAATGGCACTCTCGAAAAAAGTGATACCGTATGCACGGGACTCTCCTGCGGGCGTATTCGTGCCATGTTTGACTTCCGTGGAAAACCTATCCGCAAGGCTTCTCCTTCATCACCAATTCAGATCATGGGCTTGAGCGATGTGCCGACCGCAGGTGATCTCTTTGAAGTTTATGAAAGTGAAAAAGAAGCACGTGTTGTTGTTGAAGAGCGCAAGAATGAACTTGCCCTTAGTTCTCGAAGCAGGACGGGCGTTGCCTCACTCGAAGACCTTTTCAACCGCATTGAGGCTGGACAAACCCGTGAATTGAATTTAATTCTACGCGCGGATGTGCAGGGTTCTTTAGAGCCGATTATAGCTGAGCTGGAAACAATCAATGGACAAAATGCGATCCGAATCAATATTTTGCATGCCGCAACAGGTAATATTTCTGAAAACGACATCACTCTGGCGATTGCGTCGAATGCCATTGTGGTTGGTTTCAATAACAGTATTGATCCAATGGCCAGGTCTGTGGCAGATCAACAAGGGGTTTCTGTGCGCTTTTATAACATCATTTATCGGTTAAAAGAAGATATTGAAAAAGCGCTTAAGGGGATGCTGGAACCTGAATATGAGGAAATTATTCTGGGGAAAGCCAATGTCCTTGCGACATTCAAAGTTTCTAAGTTAGGTTTCATTGCAGGCTGCCGTGTGTCTGAAGGTGTCTTACGTCGAAATGGTAAGATGAGAGTGCTTCGGGATGGCAAGGAAGTTTTTGTAGGTGCAGTGGCCTCTTTGAAACGTGGAAAAAACGATGTGAATGAAGTCCGACATGGGTTTGAATGTGGCGTTGGCCTTAAGAATTTTACCGGATTTAAGGTCGGTGATGTTCTTGAGTGCTTTGTTGTTGAACTGGAAAAGTAGTTCTTTGGAACCACGTATCATTTTAAATAAAGAAATTGGCAGGTAAATGATGCCCTCAAAAATTAGAGTAAAACGAATTGCAGACCGTATCTTTCAGGATTTTTCTGAGATGTTATTGTATGAATTGCACGATCCACGTCTGATGGGTGTGAGTGTTACGGATGTGTCGGTTGACAGAGAATTGTCCTATGCAGACATTTATGTTTCTGCGTTAGAGGGGCATGAACGAAAAAAAGAGGTTCTTGCCGGGCTAAAAAGTGCTTCAGGTTTTATCCGAAGCCGGCTGGCGAAATCTCTCCAGTTGAGGTCTTTCCCGAATATACGTTTCCATTGGGATATTACTCCAGAAAATGCGGATCGTATCGATAGGCTGTTGGCTGAACTGCGGAATGATGAATCGAGAGAGGAAAGTGTTGAATGACGGAAACTCACACTCAGATTCGTGAACGATTTGCTCAAGCAAATAGAGTCGCAGTCATCTCTCATGTCCGACCAGATGGTGATGCTGTGGGATCGGTACTTGGGTTAGGAACAGCTTTGCTGGAAGCCGGAAAAGAGGTTGTTTTTGTTTTAGCTGATGGTGCTGGTTCAACCTATAAATTTTTAAAGCATTATAGTAAGATACAAAAATCAATTCCCCAACCGGTTGATGTGACCGTTGTGGTTGATTGTTCTGATCTGGAACGGATTGGTGGTGTTTTGAATGGTTCCACTCCAGATATAAATATTGATCATCACAAGACGAATCTGAATTTTGCAAAAGTTAATCTGGTGAAGGATAGCGCAGCAACTACCCAGATACTGGCCAACCATATGGAAAGCTGGGGCTTAACGATCAGTAAAGATGTGGCAGAGGCATTGATGACCGGATTGCTTACCGATACGATTGGATTTCGTACGAGTAATGTGACTGCAGAGACAATGAAAATCACAGCAGAGTTGATGACTCATAAAATTAATATGCCTGATATTTATCAACGGGTATTAATTAATCGAACATTTGCTGGCGTAGCTCTGTGGGGATGTGCAATTCCGCGTATGACGAAGGAAGGCAACATCCTTTACACGAAGTTAACTGCGAGGGACCGCAAAAAAGTTCACTACCCAGGTAAAGATGATGCTGAGTTAATTACAGTGCTTTCATCTGTCCGGGAAGCTAATGTTACAATTTTGTTTATTGAACAGGATTCTGACCATGTCAAAGTGAGTTGGCGGGCTAAGCCAGGATATGACGTTTCGGAAATAGCCATGTTTTTTGGTGGCGGGGGACATGCACCCGCTGCGGGAGCAACGGTCTTAGGAGCATTGGATGATGTGGTTAACCGTGTTCTTGGAGAAACTAAAAAGATGATAAAAGAAATAGAGTAGAAATAGGTTTACAATGAGTGATTTGAGAACAGATATTAGGAATTCAATTTCTGGTGTACTTGTCATCGATAAGCCGATTGGGTACACTTCGCACGATATTGTACAGGTTGTTCGCCGCGGAACAAAAATCCGTCGTGTTGGACACACAGGCACGCTAGATCCTCGCGCTTCAGGCGTGCTGGTGGTACTGGTTGGTCCATCGGTTCGATTAAGTGAGTATATCTCTGCATCGGATAAACGGTATCAGGCAGTGATTCATTTAGGTTCTTCTACTGATACCTATGATTCGGAGGGTATCGTAACACAATCTGACGATGAAATGAACGTGGATGAAGCCACTTTTGAAGAAGCGTTGCAGACTTTCTCTGGCGTAATTTCACAGGTGCCGCCGCCTTATTCGGCTGTTAAAGTTCATGGCCGAAAGGCTTACGAAATGGCCCGCAAAGGTGAAAAAGTTGAATTAGCACCACGCACGATCACAGTTTATAACCTGGAAACCTTAGAATGGGCGCCGCCAGAAGCAGTGGTTGATGTTTTTTGTTCATCAGGCACCTACATTCGTTCACTGGCGCATGATGTCGGTGAAAAGTTGGGATGCGGGGCACATTTAATAGGCTTGAGGCGAACAAAGAGCGGACAATTTACGTTGCGGGAAGCCATTCCTTTAGCGAAGCTGCGGGATGCTTTTGAACAAAACACCTGGTATCAATACCTGATTCCTGCTGCCGAAGCTTTAAGCGATTGGTATACAGTTGAATTAGACCAGGAGAAAGTTGAACTGATTCGTCATGGTCATCGAATTCCGGCGAAAGATGAGTCAGAATATCCAGCGATGGCGCGAGGCATCACTGCCCAGGGCGAACTGGTTGCTCTGCTTGAATTTGATGAAGCGAAAAAAGAATGGAAACCCAAAAAAGTTTTTATGTCCTCTTAAGCTAAGCAAAAAGTGTAAGCGATGATATTTTTTCGTGAGTTAACGAGTTGTAACTTAGAGGCATCCAGCATCGCAATCGGGTCATTCGATGGTGTTCATCTGGGGCATAGGGCACTGATTAACCAAATGGTAAAAAGTGCGAAAGCGCAGA
Source organism: uncultured Anaerolineaceae bacterium (assembly GCA_964595925.1). Classification (GTDB taxonomy): domain Bacteria; phylum Chloroflexota; class Anaerolineae; order Anaerolineales; family Anaerolineaceae; genus SpSt-1165. Next base: position 11,342 of record CAZQSG010000063.1, read on the forward strand.
AGATCGCCTCGTTGGTAATCAACTTTTTCCCGCAACCTGTGGTCGTATTAAACAATCTAAAATCAGATTATTACATCACCAATATTGAAGAACGCCGTATATTGATTGAAGAATTGGACACGGACTACCTTCTTACGTTACCGTTCACCTATGAGTTGGCTTCTTTAACGGCAGAAGAATTTTTAACACAATTGCATACTCGATTTGGAATGCAGGAGATTTGGCTTGGAGAAGAGTTTAAACTGGGCAGAGATTGTGTGAGATCATTCTCCGATATACGTGGAATTGGTGAAAAATTGGGCTTTGTGGTGCATATGATTGGGCGGGTGAAGTTAGGCGATGAAATCATTTCATCTTCGAAAATTCGGCAGGCGCTACGGGATGGAGAATTAATTACCGCGGAAAAGATGCTCGGACGACGAATACGGTTGATAAGTCCTGTGGTTCATGGTGCACATCGTGGTCGAACAATCGGCTATCCGACTGCAAATCTTGAGGTGGATTCTTCTCAAGTTTATCTTCACAAAGGTGTTTACTGGACAAGCCTGACGCTGGAAGGGATTGAATATCCTTCAATTACCAGTGTGGGTACGAATCCTACCTTTGTTCAAATTGAAAATCCTCCCATCAGTGTTGAAACCCATATCCTCGATTTTGATGAAGACATCTATGATAAAATTGTAAAAATTGAGTTCTTGCAATTCATCCGTGACGAAAAAACCTTTAATTCTGTGCCTGAGTTGGTTAAGCAGATTGACAGAGATGTTGAAATTGTGAGAGGATTGGAAGCGAATGCCGCAAAAACGACAGGTATATTTACTAGACCCACAGAAATTTAATTCTGAAACGATTGCTGTCGCCTTTGCGAAAACATCACGATCTCCGGAAACTTTTCAGCATATTGCGGATGAGCTGACTGATGAAAAATCGGCTAAATTCAATGAAAAATGGGTGGTCGGCTATGGGCATTCTTCTGTAGCGGAACACGCAACCCTGCATATTGCTGTTGAAAACGTTTCCCGCCTGGCAGTTGAGACCTTGCAGGCGAATCGTTTGGCTTCTTACACAGAAAAATCGACCCGTTATCAGAAGTGGGATGCGGATTCTTTTCACGTTCCTGCGGAATTGGAAAATCATGCTTTAAAGTCTCTCTATGAAGATACATGCCAGATGTTGTTTTCTACCTATCGCGAATCTCTTGAGGTACTTCGCAAGTATGCAGGGGGGAAACTCCCACAGGAACCCGAAGAGAAAGAGAGCAGTTATGAACGTCGTTTGAGGACGCAGTATGTGGATGTGGCACGGTTTTTACTGCCAGCTTCTTCTGTAGCAAATGTCGGGGTGACCATCAATGCGCGTTCTTTGGAACATGCACTGTGCAAGATGTTTTCGCATCCTCTGGCAGAAGTCCGGGCAATGGGCGAGGATATCAAAGCGATTGCCATTGTAAACGTCCCGACACTCGTTAAATATGCAAAGGCACTTCCGTATCTCCAGAACGTGTCCTTAGGGTTTAAAGATGCAGCGAAAGCTGTTCTCTCACAGAGAAACCCCAAAGAATGGTGTACTCTGGTGGATTATGATAAAGAGGGTGAGCACAAGGTGCTGGCGGCAGTTCTGTACCGTTATTCAGAGATCAGTTATTTGGAAGCCTTGCAGTACGTGGATAGCCTTCGAATTTATGAGAAACTGCAATTAGCTGAAAACCTGCTGCGTGATTGCGAACAGCACGCTACTCCTTTGCGCGAATTGGAACATGCTTCATTCAGCTTTGATCTGGTGCTGGATCAGGGTGCCTATTATGAATTAAAACGTCACCGTATGATGACTCAAAGTCCTCAGGAACTGACGACCTTATTGGGTTATGCCACTCCGCGCTGGATGGTGGATTCTGGATTTGGTGACCGTTATTATGCTGCCATGCAGGCAGCGGATAAGGCCTACCGAACTCTGGCAGAATTTAATCCTGCGGTTGCGTCTTATGTGGTGCCGAATGGTTTCAATCGACGGGTTTTGTTAACGTTGAATTTGCGGACAGCCGATCATTTATTTGCGCTTCGTTCTGCTTCAAATGCCCATTTTTCAATCCGCCGGGTTGCCCAGCGGATGAATGAAGAAATTACTCGCGTCTATCCGATGTTTGGCCCAATGCTGCGGTGTTCAGAAGGTGAAACTGCAGCAACAATTGAAGATCGCTATTTCTCTGCGACCTTCTGATTTGGTTGCAGTGGGCTGTAAACGGTTTTTAAATAATGAGAGACATTGCCCTTGGTTGAGGCAGTATCGTTGGCGTGTATTCATCCAAATAGTTGAATACCGGTAGTCTGAGGAAAGGGTCTATGAATAAAGTACTGAATGTTTTCTGGTCTGGTTCAGAACATAGAATTCGTGCTGCCTGGCGATTGATGATTGAACCTGTTTTAAGAACCCTGTTTATGGCCCTGGCCATTATACCTATTGTAATTGTGGTTGTCGTCGTTCTCATTTTCCAACGCCAGGCCATTGATATGAACAGTATTATGAGCTCGCCGATTTTGCTCTATGGTAATGCTTTTGTTGGGTTGATCGGTGTTGTTCCTTCGATATGGATTGTTGGACGATGGATTGACCGGCGCAAATTCAATGATTTTGGGTTTCATTTCAACCGTAATTGGTGGTTTGATTTTGGGTTTGGACTCCTGCTTGGAGCGGTGTTAATGGCCTTGCTCTTTTGGATTGAGCTGCAAGCGGGTTGGATTTCGATTCGTGAGTTTAAATATGTGCAAATGAGTAAGATCAGTTTTCTTCCGAGTATCGTTTTATATGTTTTCCTTTTTACGACAATTGGCTTTTATGAAGAATTACTTTCTCGCGGGTATCATGTTAAGAATCTTTCAGAGGGTTTGAATGTTGGGAAAAAGCATCCAAAATTGGCGATCTGGCTGGCAATATCAGCTTCTTCGATCGTGTTTGGGCTGATGCACGCCACAAATCCCAATGCGACGGTTATGAGTACTTTGAATATTGCAGCAGCAGGGATTTTTCTTGGTCTGGGATATATTTTGACGGGCGAGCTGGCAATTTCCATCGGGCTGCATATTACCTGGAATTTTTTCCAGGGAGTGGTGTTTGGTTTTCCGGTGAGCGGAATGACGATGGGTGCCAATTTCATTCGTATTAGACAGGCTGGTTCGGATGTGTGGACTGGTGGGGCGTTTGGACCCGAGGCAGGTTATATTGGCCTTCTTGCTATGCTTCTGGGTTGTTTATTGATTGTAGTGTACGTATGGTTGCGCTACGGAAGGGTGAGATTAATGCTGTCGCTTGCAGAGTATGTACCGATTAAGCCATTGCAAGCCAAACATGAAAATAAAGGAGTATTGGGGATGAGAGATGTTCAGGCGAAATTATTGTATGATGCAACAGCCGCGCTGGGCGAAGGTCCTGCCTGGGATGCTCGTGTAAAAAAATTGTATTGGGTGAATATTGATGGCGCTGAAGTGCATGTGTTCAATCCTGAAACAGGCGATGATCGTGTGATTGACCTTTCGAATCAATTCAGTCATATCGGTACCATTGCACCAACCAGTAACTCGGGCAAGGTGATGATTGCGCCTGATCTGAAAATCGCATTATTAGATTTGGCGACGGAAGAAGTCGAAATTCTGGCAGAAGTGGAAGGCAAAAACGAGCGTTTTAACGATGGAAAATGCGGCCCAGTCGGGAATTTCGTTGTCGGCACAATGCACGCCAGTGATCCTTTAGGGAAGTTATACAATTACAATAGCGAAGCGGGCGTTGTTTTTGTTCAGGACGGTGTAAAAACATCAAATGGTTTGGGATGGTCGCCCGATTATCGTACGATGTATTATGTTGATTCGAAATATAAGGAAGTCTATGTCTTTGATTATGATTTGGAAACGGGAATGCTCTCGAACAAGCGCGTTGCCTTTAAGCTGCCTGAAGGCGACTATTCACCGGATGGGCTGACTACTGATAAAGAAGGCATGATCTGGTTGGCGTGGTGGAAAGGTTTCTGTGTGACCCGCTGGAACCCTGAAACAGGTGAAATGATCGGCAAGGTAGCAGTACCTGCTCCGCAGGTGACAGCATGCTGTTTTGGCGGAGATGAGATGAAAACACTTTACATCACAACAGCCAGAACCGGCCTCGGCGAAGAGACCCTGGCAAAATATCCACATGCGGGGAGTTTGTTTGTTCTTGAGACAGATGTTGAAGGACAACCAACCTGGGAGTTTAA
>CAZQSG010000064.1:0-15507 GCA_964595925.1 uncultured Anaerolineaceae bacterium
AAAAAGTTTTTTTGGCAAACTTCTTCCTGCCAATCTTGAAATTCAGGAGATACTATCCAGTATCCGAAAAAAGTATGATCTCACCGACATTGAAGAAGGGGATGATCCTCTTGATACTTTTCCGATTGGTATTTTTGTAGCGCACACCAGCTTTTGATATATTTCTACTTGCAGGATTGTTTGATACCTCATCCTGTGATTTAATAGATAATGAAAGAAGAATTACGAACGGAGATTTATTTATGTCGCTATACAAAGAAATTTTTGAGCAGGCAGATGCAGCTGAACGAATTTTATCTGAACAGCGGGAGAATATTGAGAAAATTGCGGGCGAGTTGCTTTGCAAGGACATTTCCTATGTTTTTTTGGCAGCTCGCGGCACATCTGATAATGCCGGGCGGTATATAAAGTACTTGTGGGGAGGTTATAACCAGCTTCCGGTAGCATTGGCGACACCTTCTTTATTCAGTATCTATCATCGCCCCCCAAAATTAACAAACGCGCTTGTGGTTGGGATTTCGCAGTCTGGGAAATCACCGGACATTGTGAGTGTGTTGGAAGAAGCCAAAAAACAGGGCTGCTCCACAGTATCGATTACAAATACACCAGCTTCTCCTTTAGCCGAGATTACAGACTGGGGGGTTGATATTTGTGCCGGTGAAGAGGTTGCAGTGGCTGCAACAAAGACCTATACAGCCTCTTTGATGGCAGCAGCGATGCTTTCTTGTGCGTTGGCAGGAGACGAGAAACGCTGGAAGGAGCTGGAGATGGTTCCAAAGTGGATGCGGGCTGTGCTGCAAAAAGATGAACTGATTGCCCGAATTGCGGAACGCTATCGTTTTATGGAAGAATGTGTCGTGCTTGGCCGCGGCTATAATTACGCTACTGCTTACGAATGGTCTCTAAAGATGAAGGAATTAAGCTACGTAATGGCTGATCCGTATTCATCAGCAGATTTTCAGCATGGTCCAATCGCATTGGTTGAACAAGGATTTCCAGTGATGGCGATTGCTGTTCGAGGGCGTGTGATGAAGGATTCCCTGGGGTTGATGGATATTCTTGTTCGGGAGCACAAAGTTGAATTACTCACCATTTCGAATGATGACCGGGCATTGAAGATGGGTACTTCAGGTGTGCGTCTTCCCGCAGAGATGCCTGAGTGGTTAAGCCCGATAATCAGTATTATTCCGGGACAGCTATTTTCCATGTATCTCACCAAAGCCAAAGGCTTTGACACCGAGTCTCCGCGTGGATTGAATAAAGTCACAGAAACCATTTAGGTTTGGAGACCGTTTAAGTTTGGAAATATGTCTATCATAAAGCGGTTTCTGAAAAGGAACCGCTTTATGATAGGGAAAATCAGAATCAGAGGGTTTTATAACTGAGAGCATTTGATAGCAATCTGATAGGTTGTGATAGTTTTTGTTGCCTATACTTTGGCTAGATTATGAGCAGAGACATTTGATTAAAAACAAAGGAGACTATTTGTGGAAGTCCCAAGACACTGGAGAATGAGAAAACAACGCTATCAATTACAGGGTGAAGTTTGCTCGAATTGCGGCGCTAAAGTTTTTCCACCACGCCCTGTTTGCCCATATTGTGGTCATGGTCTGGTGCAGCAACGAGAAATTTCTCGGCTGGTAATGGATATCAAGCAGCCTGTTGCAGTTATTGGACGATAAAGGTTCAATTAAATATGGAAACTCCAAGACACTGGCGATTAAGAAAACAGCGCTACGGTTTGATTGGTGAAGTTTGTCCACATTGCGACGTAAAGATATTTCCTCCGCGTGATGTGTGTCCAGCATGTGGAAGCGAGGCCAAAACACCGTTTGCATTTAGCGGAAAAGGTGAAGTATATTCTTTTACCACGATGCAGAGCGGCCCTACCGGGTTCAATGAAAATGCTCCTTATACAGTTGCATTGATACAACTAGAAGAAGGGCCTATGTTGACGGCGCAGCTTACGGACCTGGACCCTGCCGAAGAAGTGACTATTGGGCTGCCGGTCGAAATGGTAACTCGCAAATTGCGAACAGACGCCGGAGCAGAAGGCATCATTCTTTATTCTTATAAATTCCGTCCAGTTTTCACTACCTGATTCTAACAATCATCTTTGAATAACTGATTAATTAATAAAAACCCCGTGAAATTTGGAAACATCACGGGGTTTATGAGTTTAATATTATTGTAATGAAGGTTTACTGGCGAGGGTTTGACCGGTTGTCTTGGCTGTTAATCCAGGATTAGATGGTTTACGCATGGCGTACATCGGAATGCGTTCATGACGAGGGGGGCGGGGGTTTCCTTGGAATTCTTCCATGATCTTTCCGTCTGTTGGGCTGACATCATCATGTTTGACCACAATAATTAGAGTCTTCAGCAGGATTTCTAAATCGAGCAAAAAAGACCAGTTGTCAACATACCAGACATCATAATCGAAGCGCTGTTCCCATGTTTGAACATTGCGTCCGTTGACCTGTGCCCATCCAGTTATGCCGGGCAGAGCATCGTGCCGCCGGTTTTGATGGTTACTGTAACGTTTCAGATATTGCACCAGTAAGGGGCGGGGTCCCACCAGGCTCATCTCTCCGCGCAGAACATTAATCAGTTCAGGAAGTTCATCGAGGCTGGTTATTCGCAAGAATGCACCTATTCGCGAAATGCGTTTGTCGGGAGGAAATTCGCGGCCATGTTTTTTAAGGCATTTCATTGTGCGGAATTTATACATGGCGAATATTTCACCATGTAAACCGGGACGTTCTTGTTTAAAGAAAACCGGACGTCCTTCTAAAATCAGGATGAGAATAGCGATTATCAGAATAATCGGGGAGAGAAGAAATAGTCCAAGGCCCGCGAATACAAAATCAAATAATCGCTTTGACCAATGAATACCTTCTGGCAGACCTTTAAATACCATAGCTTTATTTTACCAAAGTCAATGTTCTTCTTGCTTTTTTAGCCATTCTCGTAGGGAAAACGTATGGTTTTTAATGTGTTTATGATCGTTTTCTTATTTTATAGTTGCAAAAAGGATGCCGAAATCGAGCCTCTAAGGGTTGAGTATCTCAGGTATCAGCCATTGATCACTCTCGTCATGCAAATCTTCAAGGGTGTTGTAAGCGATTGCCTTTGTTGGATGCATGACGTATTCGCCGTTGATCCAGTAATAATGCTGGTCATAAGGACGCCACAGGCGGATAAAAAGCCGGCCATCGTCGAGAACTGTATAACCGAGCATGGGCATGCTTTCTTGCCGGTCTGCAAAGGCCAGATATTTTTGCTTATTCAACAGATCCAGCATAGTGCGAAACATAGGAGCGGATTGGAGGATACGTGCCTGAGGGGCTTCTTCCAGCAAGAAGGTTTGATCGTAGTAATTAATGTTATTGATATTGATCATAATTTTATATTCACCGGGAGTGATTTCAGGAGGAAATTCATCGAAATTCGGAGAATGCCAGACCAGGTCACCGTTGATCATATGTCCGAAACTGCCGATTGAGTTGAGATTAAATAGTTCAGCAGTTTCGGTGTTTTCCATACGCAGGAAAAGTTGGGTTTCTGTCTCGTTTGGGGCAGTGATAGTGAGTTGACCAGTTTTATCAAAAAGGAATGCCCAGCCTTCTGGGAAAGTGATATGGATCGGAGGGATCAGAAAATGGCGTTGATCACTGAGTTCGTCAATGATGGGTACAAAATCAAATTGAATCTGGTTAAAATTGCTGTCCGTAAGAAGATCAGGAGTTGCTGTTGACAGGGGAGTAGCTGTGGGTGGCAGCGCGGTTGGTTCGCTGATTTCTGTTTCTGTTGGTTCTTGTGTGATCTGTTCTGATACCTGCTCATCGACTAATACTGCAACAGTCAGCTCTGCTGCCAGTGCCGTTGATTCGGTTTTTAAATCAGATACAGAATGATGAAGAGAGATTGCCCAAACGAGCAATGCACTGAAGATGATAATGATCAATCCACCAAGTCCAAAAAGCAACTGTTTTGGAAATTCTATTTTCTTGTTGTTTTCGTTCATTTTTTCTTCCTTCATTATTAATTATTACTTTCTAAAAGCCATTCGCCAATTAAAATTCCCATCTCGCCGATGGCGGTTTCGAGTGTTTCATAGGTCACACTGTTTTCTTTATCTTGAAAAGCGAAAATTTGGATGAGGTAGACCTCATCATCATATTCAAGAATGGCGCTGTCAGCAACAATCAATTGCGGGTTAAGAAGAGAGCCTCGTTTATTGTAGAGTACGATCTTGCTGCCCAGCGATTCTTTGAGCCGACCAAGCCGTAGATCATCGTTGGGTGTATATTCAAGCATCCAATCCAGAATCTTGCCTGTCGCTTCTTCGGAAACAAGCTCTCTGTTATATAGTTTTCGATAGAGTTCGATAAGTTCGCTGGTTGTTGATTTACGAGGTCTGAAACGGGTTTTGGTCAAGCCCCAATCAGCAAGCATTGTGTATTCGTTGAGTGGTGAGTCGCGTATATTTTCATGCAGGATGTCGGCTGCATCTTCTTCAGAGAGTACCAGCATCGCATGTAAGAGCTGCTCAAAAGAGCGGTCATTTTCCAAACTGTTATAGATTGGACCGCGGCTTAATTGAACGGATAAGGGATCTTCCCGTCCATATTCCTGTAAATAGTGCATAGTTCCAGCAGCGATGGCGACTTTAATGATTGAGGCAGGATGAATACTTTCATCTGGGCGACGTTCATAGAGTATATTGCCATCAAGTGTTTCGATACTGATATTCCACTTCCCTCCAGTCTCTGAGATGAGAGAATCTATCCTTTCTGCCAGTGCTATCCTTTCGAGGGAGGGTTCTTCAATAGGTGTAATGGGACGGAAACGCTGAAATCCTTTTGTTCCGACGAGTCCTAATTTCCAGAAGAATGGATTTGCCCATTGATAGATCACACCTTCGCCGGGGCGGTCAGGATCATAAAGGAGAGTCTCTTCGATGATGAATGAGGTATCATCAGGATCGCCATTCAGATACCCCTGTTCAATATTTTGGACTGTGTAAGCACGACCGGTTTCATCTATGCGGGTGATGACAAACATATGTTCATAATTTCCGCCGAAAGTATAGACGAAATCGCCAGCCTGGAGAGGATTGGCCATAAAATCCATTTCTGCCATTGGGGTTGTGTCACGAAGCCATTCATATTCATCTTCAGGGAAAATTTCTTTGAACAGGGTTTCATTTTTCTCGGGCAGGGGGCTGACCAGCCAGGTGTCATTGAGGTCTAAATAAGGGGAAATTAATCCTGCATCCTGCAGAATGGCAAAGGCCAGCGGACCACAGGTGAGACTGACTGTGGCGCCTTTTGCATATGCCATTTTTTGAACAGTGGCTTCTGCGGCCTCAGGATCAGGACTGATGTACTGTTGAGCTGCCTGGTTCAGCCGATCTCGCTGGTTGTCGCTGAGTGCCTTGTTGATTGGAAAAGCGGGGTGTATTTGAGTTGGAATAGGGGTTTCTTTTTGGGTTGGACGGGGAGTGCCTGTCAACCTGCGTGAGAGGTCACAGGTGGGACGAGTTTCTTCAAACGGCCGCAGGACTACTGCGAGGTTCAAGGCTTTTGTCGATGTTGCAGGTGGCATGATCGTATCGTTGGAGTCGCTGGCGCATGCACTTAGAAAGCTGATTCCCAAGAGGATTGCAGCAATGATCCAGCGATGATGAATTAATATAGTTCTTTTTTTTATCTTATGCATAATTGTCTACCATTTACCTGCTTTGTATTCTAGCATAGGATGCATGTTCTCAATCTTACGAAATAATAATTGGAGGAAATCCTTATGAAAAATCTTGATCGATTATCTGCTACAATCAGGTTATAAAAAATGTAATGGAGTTGTTTGAAGTCCGTTTCAGCCAGCCTTTTTACCTTTTATGGCTACTTTGAAAAGTCATCGGTGATGGTGAATAGAGAGAAATAAAGTTTATTTAATTTGGAAAAGGGAAGTGATTCAATGAAAAAACATATTGGAATTCTAACAGCAGATGGGGACAGCCCCGGTTTGAATGCAGCAATTCGCGCATTTGGGAAAACAGCCCTGGGGCAATACGGATTTCAAGTGACTGGTTTTTTGGATGGCTTTCATGGACTTTTAACCGACCATGCGATGGTCATGGAAAGACATCATTTTTCTGGCATCTTAACCGCGGGAGGAACCATCTTGGGTACCAGCCGAGAAAAAATCATCGATCTGGATCCTTTAGTGCAAAATATTAAAAAACACCAATTGGATGCGTTGGTATGTTTTGGCGGCCGCGAAACCCAAAACCTTGCCCTGCGATTGAAACAGGCAGGTGTGAATATTATTACGCTGCCAAAGAGCATTACCAATCATATCCCTGGAACAGATCAGTGCATTGGTTATGATACGGCATTGACCATTGCCGCACAATCGATTGATCGGCTGCATTCAACAGCTCACAGCCACCATCGTATTATTCTTGTGGAAATTATGGGAGAAGATTCGGGTTGGTTAACACTTGGGGCGGGTATTGCGGGTGGCAGTGATATAATTTTGATTCCTGAAATTCCCTATAAGGTGCAAAGCGTGGCGAGTGCGATTCTTGAACGAAGTCAAAAAGGAAAACGGTTCAGTCTTGTGGCGGTTTCTCAGGGCGCTATCTCTGATGAGGATAAACTTTTCTTCCAAAAGGCACGCAAGGTAAATCGTGATATTCGATCTGGCGAGGAACAAATTGAGGTTGATATCCAGTTGAGAGAAATTGAAAATGAGTTCACTGGAAAAACGATTGATCTGGCTGAGCGTTTGCGTAAAGCAACGAATTTAGAAACCCGGATTACAATTTTAGGTTTCCTGCAGCGTGGTGGTAAACCGACAGCGGCGGATCGATTACTTGCTACAATGCTGGGGACAGTGAGTGCGAGACTGGTGTCAGAAGGTATTTTTGGGGTGATGACAGCAAAGCATGCCGGGAAAATTGAGCCGGTCCTGCTTGAAGAAGTGGCTCAGAAAAATCGTCCTGTACCACTGGATCATCCCTGGATTGAGAGTGCGCGGGCTGTGGGGACCAATTTTGGAGATTGAATTCAACCTGTTAAAACATGCCATAAGGCATCTATACAAATTTTGAACCCTCTCGGTTATAATGGTGCTATGCAGCACCACTCCCTGAAATATGATCGAATAATTACATTTACCTATTCCAACCTGCCCGAGGCAAAGGCATTGGAGCAGAGGATCATTGCTTTTCTGTTGAATAAGGGGGTTGCTACAGTCGATTCTATTGAAATGGACAAGGATGACGTTCTCTTCCCTGAAGCGAATCTGGCAGACTGTGATTTAATGATCATGATTGGCGGGGATGGTGGTATGCTGCGCGCCAGCCACGTGGCAGGTGAGTTTGGACTGCCAATTCTGGGAATCAACCAGGGACGACTGGGCTTCCTAACTGAACTTTCTGGTGATGATTGGGAATCAGGGATTGAAACATTCCTGGCTGGTGAACACCGCATAGAACATCGAATGATGCTGCATGGAGAGCATTGGCGTGATGATAAAAAGTTGAATGAATGGGATGTGCTCAATGACCTGGTTGTGGTTCGAGGACGCTTTGTCCGTCCGATCACTCTCGGCATCAGCGTTGGGGGCTGTCCTTTGATTTCCTATGTTGCTGATGGTGTCATTATTTCGACGGCGACTGGTTCTACGGCTTATTCTCTGGCGGTGGGCGGCCCCATTTTATTGCCTGAAATGCGGAATATTATCATTATTCCAATTTCTCCTCATTTTTCCGTTGACCGTGCTTTTGTGGTTTCGGCAGAAGACGAGATCACCATTCGGTTAGACACAAACCATGAGGCCGTGATCAGCCCAGATGGGAAAACATCGGTAATGATTCAGAATGGTGATTTATTAAAAGTAAGAACGAGCAAATGCTCAGCGAGTTTTGTTCGTTTTACCTCCCCCGGTGATTTTTACAGTAACCTGACACGCTATCTGGAAAAAAACCCCATTGCTCAACAAATCAATCAGTCTTGAAGAAACTGGAAAACAAATGAGCCAACTACAAAATCCTGAAATCACTTATTGTTATCGACATCCAAATCGTGAAACTACTTTACGCTGTAATCAATGTGGAAAGTTCATATGCCCAGAATGTGCGATCCATACGCCCACAGGTTACCGCTGTCGGGAATGTGTGCGCAGTCAACAAAAAGCATATGACAATACAAAGCCAATGGATCTGGTTTGGGCAGTCGTTATAAGCGGGGTGATTGCCTTTTTGGGGAGTCTTCTGGTCAGTGTTCTCGGTGTTTTCACGCTTTTTCTGGCACCAGGCGTTGGGGTTGTTATTGCAGAAGTGGTTCGTAAAGTTATCAATAAACGTCGTTCAAGGAACCTTTATAAAATTGTAGCAATCACCTGCGTCGCGGGGGGATTACCTGTGCTGGGCATTAAAATTTTTTCGATGGTTTTTGGTCTTACAAACGGCAGTAGTTTTTGGTTTTTATTTTGGGGCCCTCTTTGGATGGTTTACTATATAATTACGATGACTACATCAGCATACTATCGTCTTTCCGGGATGGAATTACTTCATAGAAAATAAGAGTTTATGTTAAAAGAACTTCGGATTAAAGATTTTGCAATCATTGACCATCTGACTTTGGAATTCGATAAGGGTCTGGTTATCCTGACGGGTGAAACCGGCGCAGGGAAATCCATACTAATCGACGCTCTTCTCACAGTCATGGGGGCGAATTCAAACGCAGGTTTAATTCGTGCTGGCTGCGAGCGGGCAGAAATTGAAGTTACTTTTCAACTGGATCAAGAGGCTAATGCGGTTTTGATTGCACGGTTGAAGGAAGAAGAGCTGCTGGACGAAAACGAATATGAGATGGTGCTCTTACGAGAGATCCGCAGCAGCGGCCGAAGCGTGGCACGTGTGAACGGTAGTAAGGTCAAAGTGAGCCTGCTGCGTGAATTTGGCAGTTATATGGTTGATATTCATGGTCAAGCAGAGCACCTTTCCTTATTGAATACAAGAAATCACATAAAATTACTGGATCGGTATGCCAATATTGAGACCGCGCTTAAGGATTATCAAAGTGATTATTCGGTTCTATATAAAGTTCGCAAAGAACTGCATGATCTTCAGGAAGCCCAGCAGGATGCAGCAAGACGTTTGGATTTACTTGGGTTTCAGGCGGATGAAATTGAATCTGCTGGCATTAAAATCGGCGAAGATGATGAATTAAAACAAGAAAGAGACCGTCTGGCGAATGCGGAGAGTCTTTCTAAACTCGCTTCACGCAGCCTGATCCAGATCGGGGAGGGGGGGGCGGAATCTCCACCGATACTTGACCTGATGGGAGAATTAAGTGCGGCTATGGAAGGCCTTTCCAGGCTGGATCCATCGCAGGCTGGGCTTGCGAATCAGGCGGTTCTTCTGTTGGAAGGCATCAGTGATATTGAAAATAAACTACGAAATTATGTGGACACAATCGAATTTAACCCGCAAAAATTAGATCAGGTTGAAGAGCGTGTTGATCTTTTGAATCGTCTCAAGCGGAAGTACGGTGGGACGCTGGAAACAGTGATTGCTTTTGGAGAAAAATGCCGGACAGATATGGAGTCTCTGACAACAGCTGATGAACGGATCGTGGTTTTACAGGTGAAGGAAACAGGACTGTTGAAAACGTTAGGAAAAAAAGCCGCTTCTCTTTCGGCAGAACGAACAATGGCATCGCTTGCAATGAGCAAGGGAATTGAAAATGAACTTAAAGATTTGAGCATGGATGGCGCACGTTTTCAGGTTGAGTTCAGACGTCAGCCGGATGAAAATGGTCTTGAAATGGATAATGGGAAGCGTGTGGCTTTCAATGATCTGGGTATAGACAAGATTGAATTCTTGATTGCTCCAAACCAGGGTGAGGGGTTTAAACCGCTCGCAAAAACAGCTTCTGGTGGTGAAACTGCACGTTTAATGCTGGCACTGAAAAATATCCTTGTAGAGGCTGACATGATTCCAACACTGATCTTTGATGAAATCGATCAGGGAATTGGCGGACGTTTGGGGATGGTTGTAGGAGAGAAATTGTGGCGTTTGGGACGTTCGCACCAGGTGTTGTGTGTGACCCACCTCCCACAGCTGGCAGCATTTGGTGATATGCACTTGCATGTCGAAAAACAGACAACTCAAGACAATCGTACGATTACCCGTGTGCAGCAAGTTACGGGGGATGCGCGCAGCGAGGAACTGGCTTCAATGCTCGGGGGCGTTCGCGAGGTCAACCGGCATGCGGCTGAGGCCCTTATTGGTATTGCGAGAAAGAGGCAGAGAGAATTGCTGCAAAGTAACGGACAAATCAATCAGACTATTGATCCTCTGTAGTTGTAAAAAGGATGTATTTCCTCTATAAATCAGATCGTGACCTGGCGATTAATATCGTTGTTCCATTGATGGTGCGGATATTGTCAACAGATTGGATAGGAGCTATTTTATGACAATCAAAAAAATTTCGATGCTCATCTTTCTATTAATGATTTCAATCGCCTGTGTCGCAACAAACGGGAAAGAATCTCCTACGCAGGCGCCTTTAGGGCCGCCGCAATCCTTCGATACGAAAGTCATTCTTCAAAGACTGAAAGTTGACTTTTTGGGGCAAGATGGACATTATGTCATCGGCAGCGGTTGTCCGGGGAATGATGGTAAAGGGTCTATTGAAAATTATCACTTTGTTGTACAGGGGGGTAATATTGATAGAATCGTTCAACGAGTCCTGGTTGCAGGTGATAATTCAACACTGACATGGGAATGGCCTTGTACGGATGCATGGGGGCTCTTAGCACAAGATGCGGGTGGTGGAACATGGGATGTCTTCATTGCGCCCTCTTTGCCTGCAGAAATGTATACTGTAATCTTTTTCTACGAAGACAACTCAATAGCTCTGGGTATGGTTGATGCACCTTAACTTCGAAAAGAGAGAGGTGATAATTCTCAACGCGGGATATTCTCAGGATGAGTTTTGGTGAATACAAGCTTCTCAATAGATTTTTACTCAATCAGACAAAAAATCAGGTGACGGATGCGCTTTAAAACGCAGTTAGAAGAAAATTATTTTGCACGATATATTCAGGATGTGGTAGTTTCTACTCTGGAAAATGGCGGGAGCGCTTCAAGAATCGATACATATCAATTATTAAAACCAGAAGATGTCTGGAGATTTCCAAAATATCCGGGTAAAACCGCAATCTTGCCACCTGACGTATGCCTATCAGTGGAACTCGAGAAGTTTATCGAGGTAAACGGAACTTATTTGCGAGAATCCGAGTGTTGGCTTGGAACATGGATCAATCCGCACACCAAACATTGTTATCTGGATATTACAACAGGCTGTAAGAATTTAGAGAAAGCGCAACAGGCAGCCCTGGACATCAGCAAAAAAGAGGGACGCAAGATCGTAGCGATTTATAACTCGAAACTTGAACAGATTGTTTATCTTTAGAACGAAAAGATTGAATCCAGGAGACCATACAGTGATTT
This sequence comes from uncultured Anaerolineaceae bacterium, assembly GCA_964595925.1. GTDB lineage: Bacteria > Chloroflexota > Anaerolineae > Anaerolineales > Anaerolineaceae > SpSt-1165. The sequence continues at coordinate 11,534 of CAZQSG010000064.1, forward strand.
ATTTAATGCTCATTTCTTTCGTTTCAACTTTATGATCAATTAATTCGGGCTTGAATTCGGGAACTGGTCCTTGAAAAGGTTTGTCACCGAATCGTTTTGTATTAAACGGGCGCTTATAAACCAGGATCGCCTGCTCCGGACAGAAGCTGTAGCAGCGCATACAGAGGTTGCATTGATCACCAAAGACAGGCAAACCATCAATGAGGTGAATATTTTCCGAAGGGCAGATGCGTTCACATCGGCCGCAATGGCTGCATTTATCGGGATCAACACTAAGGGTGTGGTTCTGCGCCCATTTGTATATGAACTGCCATGGTCCTCGTTGCAGCCAGCTGGCGAGAAAGCTGACTGGATTATTCCCATGAATCCAGGTTTTATTTGTCACAATACGATCCGCTAATTTTTCTGCCTGTTGTCTGCGTTTTTCTAACAGCGGGATAAATTTATCGTAATCAGATGACGTGGAAATGGAAGGGAGGTCAACAGGGATGTTAGAAGGCATGTTGAAATGAATGGCCCAATCAATCTGATACCCCTTTTTCTCAATCTGTCTGCGCATAAAGTAGGCGCCGTTACCCGACCAGGCCATTTGGGTGATGTAGATCATCATCTTTTTGGGTGTTTTCACAACAGGTAAATTCTCAATGAAGGTTTTCATTATTTCTGGAGCATCTGAACCATAAATCGGGTATCCTAATCCGATGATCTCGGCCTGGTCAATGCGGGTGGTAACATTCTCTGGAGAGATTTGTTCTATCGAAATTGCCTGTGACTGGAAACCGCGTGAATTTAATGCCGCTTCCAGTTGCTGTCCCACCCACCAGGTGTTACCGGTTCCTGAAAAATAAAAGATTGGAAATTGTTTCTTATTCATATTCCTCTTTCTCGTGATATTTCACAGAGCTTCATTTATTTTCTAATAACTGTATCGCTAGTTTTGTTCCGTTTACAACATAATTGGTGCAGGAGTTATTCGGGCGGTGTTCCTTCAGGCAATCGCAATTAACACTGCCGCGTTAAATCAAAAAATAGTGTGAGAAAGTTCATTAAATGCTCCAGTTGGAATTTGTAAGATATATTGTGAATTAAACCAGACGGCTGGGTTGGTCGTTCGTTTTATTCGGCCTTATGTAAGGATTGTTGGACCGAACATTGTCTCTGCGGCGCAGCCGACGATTCAGGCGGCGAGTGAGACGGCGTTCGCGGCGCATTAATTTTCGGTTTTTCCAGGTTTTCTTCCAGCCCCGTTCTCGCCAGAGTGAAGGTTCAGGTAATTCATGTTCACGTGTTTCAAATTCGTAAAATTCAAATACAGATTCAAAATTCTTGAAAATTTGATCTTCTGTAATTCCCATATCTTCGAGGGAATACTTGTGTTTACTCTTGTAATTTTTCGATCGTCGGTTTTCCTCTTCAACGATTTCAGCATACCGGGGACTGATTTCAAGACCAAGCCATTCATAAAGGTCGAAAATAATTTCGTCTGATTGGTCAATCAGTTCTTCATAAGTGACAAATGAACAAACATTGTCCTGATTTTTGAAGTATTCGATGGGATAAAGATAGTAAAAACGCATCACTTCGAAAAACTCTTCTTTGTAGGGGTAGGGTTCCAGCGGATCACCAAAAACTTTCCAACCGGAAGCCATGTAGCTCATCATTGAAGGCATACAGTCATACGGGTTTCTGACAAGGTCAATGAATCGAGCATCAGGGAAAATTTCCTGCAAGCTGGCCAGTTTCGCTGAAAAAGATGGATTTTTTGAAAGATAAATCTTGTTTCCGCCATGCGCAAAAAGATGCCGTTGGATGATACGTTTGTAAAAGCCCATAATTTTCTTGCGGCGTTCGGCAGGAATATCGCGGTCAAAATAGAAATGTCGTAAAGTTTCCTCACGCAAAGGATAGACGGAGTACAGTGAGGATGAAGACCAGATGTGAATAAGCATAAATTCATCTTCTTCTGGCCCATTAATATTAATTTTATGAGCATTTTTATTGAAGTTTATTTTTTTATTGATACGAGCCAACCCCTTTTTTACTGGGAGCCCGAATAAGTTAATAATATCTCGGAAAAACCAGATGATTTTGCGCTGGGTGATTGAGGGGGCAAAGATCATCTCCCAGGTTGTTACAGAAGTAAAGGTATCTTCATCTTTATACATCAAAGTGTGCAGAAATGTGGTACCGCTGCGTGGATTGCCGATGATGAAGATTGGTTTCTCTATTTGTTGCTGACGATATTTCGGGAAGAAAATTTCATCCAGGCCAAAACAAACCCAATTAATGATCTCAGAGGGGATATAAAGCAGTACAAATATCGTAAGCGCTGCAATTCGCTTCGGTGTTAAACGATAGTGTTGACCTTTGGCTTTGAAATAAGCAACATAATTGTAGTGAAAAAACGCTATTAAATCGAAGGCCATCAGTCTATCCTGTTAATTACATGAAAAAACCAGACACATTCTCATTTTACCAATTTTTCAGGGTGCCATGTAAAGAGAAGGGTAAGGTTTTTATTGGCTTATTTCTTTCTCTTTTTGCGGGTATGGAAGAAACTGAAGATGCCCAGCAGGCCTGTGAGAATGCCAGCTCCGACCCAGATAGGCTTCCAATTGGGTTTCATTTCTGACGCACCCTCAGGTATTGGTCCCTGGTCTGCATCAATAATGCTGAAGAGTTGATCAAGGTGAGGAGTGTTCAATCCAGAAGCATCCATTAATTGCTTAAATTCCTTTGCAAGGAAAAACATCTCATCTTCGGCATTGTTTGCATGTTCTGCCATACCAATCCGCGCAAACTCACTATCGAGGGCTTTTTTTAAGAATGGCAGGGCTATTGGCTCGGGTATTATTGTGAATGCCGCATATTTCTTAGGAATAATTTGTATCTTGTTTTTCTTTAATACGCGCAGTGATTCTTTGAGGCTGCGATAGAGAAGAATGAGTCCATCGCGGGTGTTAGCAAGACGGTAATTATTTCCATCACACCAATATATTGCGAATGCGATGGGCAGGATGATAGCCGAGTGTGTTTTCAGCCAGGCATCAATATTTGGGCTGATATGTGTCTTGAACCCGGCATCTGCAAACATTTCAGCAATTTCGATGGCTCTAGGTGAAATGCTTCCATCGAGTTCGCCGAATTCAATAGTTCCAACTTGCGAAGTTTTTTCATTGAGGAAGTGGTAGATGATATCGCCGCGTTTTTCACCAGTTGTTCCACCAAAGCCCAGCATTACTTTCTTTGCAGGAATTTGAGCGAGAATATCTTCTGCACCACCGAGGTTATTTCCAAGGAAGAGGATTGTGGTCGCAGATTTGTTTTCAGCGAGAATTGGAATTACCTGATCATGAGTATTGCGGCGAAGAACGACGAGAATGAGATCATAAGCATCCTCTGGTGTCAACGTATCAATAACTTTGGGGTGTGCAGTGTAATAAGCGTCAGTTTCGAAGGTGCGGCTGAGAATTCCGTAGTCACGAATAGGCTGGGCTCGTTTTCCTCTGGCGAGGATCGACACGTCGTAACCAGCTTTTTCAAGTTGAGATGTGATGATGCTGCCTATGATACCAGCGCCATATACCAGGACTCTCATTTTCCCTCCGAAGTAGCAGCCAGACATTCAAAAAGTTTTAAAAATGAAGCAGGTTTTACGGCGAAAAGAGGCCTGGCTGCACAAATATTATCACTTCATCTTAAACGAAGTATATCATAATTCAGAGAAAACGAACCTTGACGAATTGGTATGGCTAGGGTAAGATTATTGTCGCGTTGCCCTCGTAGCTCAATTGGATAGAGCACTTGCTTGCGGAGCAAAAGGTTGGGGATTCGAATTCCTCCGGGGGTGCCTGAAACAACTGCCAGGATTGGCAGTTGTTTTCGTTTAATCAAAAAAACTGTTGAATCTAAGAGCCCTTTTTTGCTCTGCTTTTCATAAAAATGTTGGATGGCTTTACTCAGAGGTGGGTGTT
>CAZQSG010000065.1:0-15119 GCA_964595925.1 uncultured Anaerolineaceae bacterium
GGAGTTTGTTTGTTCTTGAGACAGATGTTGAAGGACAACCAACCTGGGAGTTTAAATTGTAAGCGATTCTTCTGTAAAAAATAATTATAACAATGTTGCAAAGGGTTTTTGTGGACAATTATTCAATAATATTGCAGGAAATGAGAGACAATTTGAAAGTTCCTATCCTATTATGAAATACTTAATATAAATAATATTATTATTGACAATTGTCTGACAATGTGTTAAATTTGGGTTTGGAATAAATCTTAAATTGTTGCTGTTTTTAGTTCAGCCAATGCGGTTCTAAACTAAAATATTAAGAGGAACTCGGGGTTCAACGGGGAAGCAGCTTGAAATAAATTTATTAAAAGGTAAGGATGAAATGACAACCACACGAGATCAAATTTTACAAACCTTGCTGGATAATCCAAGATCCACAATTAAGAGTCTGGCAGATTCAGTAAACATCAATGCAATATCAGTACGGCACCACCTGGCAAGTTTACAGGCGGAAAATTTAGTAAGTTTTGAAGAGGAACGACATGGCGTAGGTCGTCCACGATTGGTGTATTCCTTGACGGAAAAGGGGACAGAGGTTTTCCCCAGCAATTATCTTCAATTAGCAGACCGATTATTGGATCAATTGCACGAAACTCTTTCGAGTGAAGAGGTTAAAGCTTTATTTGTAAATATGGCGCACAAACAAGTGCAAGGGCTGAGACCCGAGTTTGAAAAATTAACAAGCAGTGAAGAAAAAATAGAATATCTGGTCAAGGTGTTATCTGAAGAAGGACATAGCACAACCTGGGCGAAACAAGAAGATGGTTCCTATTTAATTAAAATTGCCAACTGCCCCTATATTCATATAAGCAAGGCTCATCCGGTGATCTGCAATTATGATCGTGAACTTTTCAACGAAATTCTGGATATGGAAGTGGAAAAAGTCAGCAGTATCTGTTTTGGCGATCACTCATGTTCTTACCGGGTAGAGGAAAAAGCTTAAATTTCTCCCAACGCTGCAAAAATTGCAGTATTTATATCCTCAAAGACAGTACCGCCTTGCGCTTGCAGGGCGGTTTTCTTTTTCGCATTCTTGCTGATGCCCCAAAGAGAAAGCATTGCATCTATCCCTAATTCAGTTAATACCTGTGCAGCAGCATTTCCCCCTTTTAAACCTCCGGGTGAATCTTCAAAGACATGTAATTCAATAGCTTGAGGAAAAGAAAAAGGTGGTATCGGATTGCATGTGCCATTTTTTTGAGCTTGATAGCAGGAGGCTGCCCAGTGGAGGGCTGTGATTTCATCCGTGAAATGTGCTGCAATGGCAGAGAGGGGGTGTATCAGGGACGGTTTCAAGCATTGATCAGCGGTAAGGTTAACCTGTTTTGCAAGCCAGGTGAGTTTGCCAAATGCACTCATCTGTATCTTATCAATGGCAATCATCTTCAGAGCCTGTTCTGCTTCTGGAGAATAGGCTGCATTATGGTCAGGCGTGACGCCGGTTGGCGGCAAGGAAGGCCGGGCGGTATAAATACTCATTTTGAATGAATTGCTCTGAACGAGTTTCTCCAGTAATATATGACTCTGTGTATTCAGGGCCAGGTTGTCGTAGGTGGCCAGGTAGTTTTCATAATGATTCGTGGTTTTGATGTGATAACGGGTTTCAAAGAGATCGCTGCCGAGGGTATGCTCTTGAAAATGTGCTGTTGTTGGTGAGAGATAGATGCTGCGTGTTGATGATAATAAATCTGAGAGTATGCCAGTTCCTACAAGAGCCTTGAATGGGAATTGTTTCTCCTTCTGGGCTTCAAAGATTAATTCTGAAGGCGCTTCGGGTTGGCCTTTTGTGATTTGCCCGATTCGTTCTTGTTGGGCATTCGTATCAAAAGAGAGTTCCAGGTTTTTCCTACTTAATTCCTTTTTTACATCCTTTAGAGTCTGCCATTGGTGAGCAGTATTGGTTTGCTCAGCGGCTGCATTTAAAACGATACACAAATAGAGAGGAACCATGTCCCATTCACTGGTGATGCCGAGAGATTCAAAGTGCTCAAAAATTGTTTCTTCAGGTGTGTATTGCGCTAAATTCATTTCATCCAGAACGGAGCGAATGGTATCAGCGGTAGCACGTCGATACCCACCAGGTGTGATCAGTACACCATCAACGTCGAAGAGAGCAATGCGGATTGGTTTCATTCAGGTTATGTCGTTCGACTTGTCATTTGATTGGACAGTTCACGTAAGATGTCTACGTGGGGGTTGGACTGGGGGAAGGCAGCGTCCAGGGAGAGGAGAGCCTCCTCTGTCAAACGATTTGCTTCAGCCAGGGTGTGAGCTTCTGCACCGCAGGTGGAGAGGAGATCGGCCAGATAGGAGATCGTGTTATGATCAATTTCATTCTGCCATTGCATCCTGAAGTTGATACTGTTTTTGAGTCCATACAGAATGGGGATAGTTTTCTTACGAGAGATGAGATCGCTGCCGACTTCTTTACCAGTTTTCTCCGGATCTCCCCAGATTCCGAGCCAGTCATCGATCACCTGGAAAGCTAATCCCATTGAGCGGCCAAAATCTGCAAGGTGGTTTTGCGTTTCTTCTTTTGCATCTGCTGTTAGCGCACCTAATTGGCAGCAGGAGGCGAGGAGTGCGGCGGTTTTGCCATTAATCATTTGCCAATAGTCATCCAGGGAAACTTCTCGACGGGTTTCAAAGGCCATATCAAGGTATTGCCCCTGTATCAGCTCCTGGATGGTGTGTTGGAGAATGTTGAGAGCCGTCAGGGTTTTCTCAGCGCTGTGGCCAACTTCATTTAGCTGCATCATGCTGGCATAAGCCATTGAGAACATCAGATCACCGCTATTGAGTGCCTGGGGTAATCCCCAATTCTTCCACACCGTAGGACGACCGCGACGGATATCGCTGTTGTCCTCGATGTCGTCATGGATGAGAGAAAAATTGTGCAGAAAACCGACCGAGGTAGCAGCGGGAAGGGATTTCCGCCAATCACCTCCGCATGCTTCAGTGGTGAGCAGCACCAACAAGGAGCGAAGACGTTTCCCGCGAACCTGGGGTTCAGCGCCTTCACCTATCCATCCCATGTGGTAGGAAAGCATTTCGGACAACTCAGGATATTCAGTCGGAATGATGTGATTCATTACGTTTTGCAATGTTTCTTCAATATCAGGAAGACGTACTTCCATATAACTTTTAAAATTCATTCTATTCTTCCTGTTGAAGGATTATGAGATATTTTCAATGATTCCAGATTTTTGAAGGTCCTGGATATTTGCCGACCCAGTTAAGAAAGATGCAATCCGTATTGTTTCGATAATCTCTTCGGTAACCTGAACACAGGCTTCAGAAGAATGTATTGCGGCCTGGAGGAATGGGATAGTCATTCCCACAAGATCGGCTCCTAACGCCAGATATTTGACGGTGTCAATGCCATCCCGTACGCCACCGGAAGCAAAAATGGGAAACTCGCGATGATGCTTACGGAGATTGATGAGACATTCAGTGGCAGGCAGTCCCCAGTTGGCGAATGCCGCCGCGATATGCTTGCGTGAGGGATCCTTTTCTCGGTACATCTCTACCAATGCCCATGAGGTGCCGCCAGTTCCAGCGATGTCAATAGCCTGAATCCCGACTTTAATTAGTTTTTCCGCAGCGATCCAATCAATACCGCTGCCGACTTCTTTCGCGATAACAGGGACGGACAGGGTCGAACAAAGCTTCTCGATTTTTGGAAGGAGCGTTCTGAAATTGGTGTTCCCTTCGGGCTGGATGGCTTCCTGGAGCGGGTTGAAATGTAATATCAAGGCATCTGCTTCAACAGAATCAACAATTTTCTGGCAATCTGCGGTTGTTATGCCATAGTTGAGCTGCACAGCCCCAATGTTGGCAAATAATAGAATGTCGGGGGCAAATTTTCGAACCTGATAAGTATGTGTTAATTCGGGGTGTTCGATCATGGCACGTTGTGAACCAAGCCCCATGGCGATGCCGCAATGCTGGGCAGTTTCTGCCAGACGGCGATTGATGGCTTCTGCTTCTTTTGTGCCGCCAGTCATCGAAGAAATTAAAAGTGGGGCATTCAGCCGTTTTCCAAAAACAGAATGGCTGAGATCAACATCTTCAAGGCTGATTTCGGGTAACGGGGCAGGGTGTAAACGAAACCGATCCAGGCCATTTGGCTGGCGGGATTGCACGTCTTCTTTGAGTGATATCCGAATATGGTCATCTTTTCGTTTTGGAAGCATAGTTCACCTTCACCATGAGTATACCAGTATTTTTCCCACTTAAATTTTACCGCGAATCTCCAGCCCACATTTTTGGGTGAATGAATCTAAGCATAACAACACAGGGTTTTTGTAACTTACATATTCGTTATTTTGGGTTTTTGTAGTAGATGGTTTATAATAATGACTGAATTTATTTCTTGATAATGAGAATAGAGAAGTCGGGCAAATAAATATGAGTTTACAAACCAGTGAGCCGTTGAATCAAGATGAAGACAAACTGCCCCCAGCGCGACGGCGGCGAAGCAGAAGGAATTTACTACCACAGGGGACAAACAGTCGTCTGGATTTTTTCAAGGAATTAAGCCATCAGGCAACAGCCTCGCTGGAATTTTTTATTTTGGCGCTGGTTGCAGCGATTGTAACGGGAGTGGCGCTGGTTACTGATTCGCCGGCTTTCTATGTGCTGGCAGCTTTATTGGCGCCATTTCTTGCGCCGGTCGTGGGTTTATCTCTGGCTACTCTTGTAGGTTCGATAAGTTTCTTCTTCCAATCTTTGATTGGAATGCTGATCAGCAGTATGTTTTTCTTTGGTGGAGGCTTATTAGCAGGCTTCTTTGCGAACGGTGGACAACCTGATAATTATTTTTTGGCTCATCATCTGGCCTATGTGAGCATTGCTGACCTGATGCTGCTTAGTTTTGGTATGGTAATGAGTGTTTATTATCTGGTCAGAAATCCTAATCGTAAGCCGAATCTGGTGAGTGCAGCGCTGGCATTTGAATTGTTTATCCCTGCTGCAGTGGCCGGGTTTGGTTTATCCAGTGGGATTCCGGGAATGTTCAACAGCGCTTTAATTACCTTCCTGGTTCATCTTGCCTGGGCAACGTTACTCGGAGCACTCACTTTAGCTATATTAGGTTTGCGCCCTAATGATATGGCGGGTTATGCAATGAGTGGGGGATTGGTTGTGGTTTGCTTGATTGCTGCGATCCTGATCAATGGGTCAGTGCAACTTCCGCAGATGCCGCATCTGGAATCTGCTATGCTGCCAACAACTTCTGTGGTACTGACGAAAGCACCTACAGAGACACAGGAACCAACTATCACACGCGGGGTAACAGCGACGGTCGAAGATATTGTTGAAACTGCGACGCTTGAGAAACCTACTGCAACACTCACCCGTGCTATTCCGACAGCAACGAACTTACCGACACCCACAAATACACCCACTCTTAAAGCGACACCAGAACCTGTTCTAGCATGGATTTATGCCAGGGAGGGGCAGGGAGCTTATTTTCGTTCATCCCCTTATCTCAGCGCAACAGCGGTGGAAGGATATACTACCCTGCTGAATAGAACGTATGTTAAATTATATGAAACTGTGACGAATGAAGATGGTGAATGGGGGCATATCCGCCTTGTTACTGATGATTCAGTTGAAGGCTGGGTATTACGCTCTCTATTGAGCACAGAGTAGATCTAAAATAGAAAAACAGGAGCAGTAATTATGCCAGTACATTTTGGTACTGATGGTTGGAGAGCCGTCATCTCTGAAACATTTACTTTTCACAATCTCCGCATGGTGACACAGGCGGTTGCAGATACACTACATTCAAAAACATGGAATGATCCAGAGCTGTTAGATAAACAGCCCGATTACCAGAAAGTTATAGTGGGTTTTGATTCACGATTTCTTTCTGACCGGTATGCGGCAGAGGTTGCGCGTGTTTTCGCCGCGAATGGCTACAAAGTGTATCTGGCACAGTCAGATTGCCCAACGCCAGCGATTTCCTACGCGGTCTATAATATGAATGCTGTCGCGGGTGTAATGATTACAGCCTCACATAACGCACCGCGCTATAATGGTGTGAAGTTGAAAGCGGCTTTTGGCGGGTCAGCCTCTCCTGAGCAATGTGCTCAAGTTGAAGTGTATCTGAATGACAATGAAGAACAGGCCCGTGGACCTAACCTGATGGATTATGCGGCTGCGAAAAAAGCGGGGCTCATTCAACGATTTAATCCAATTCTTGCCTATTATGATCATCTGCGCACCTTGATTGATTTCGATATTTTTTCCGAAGAATCAATGCGGATTGTTGTTGATTCGATGTATGGTTCGGGGCGCGGCTCTTTGAAAGGAATTTTGCAGGGAACAGCCTGTGAAGTCTCAGAAATTCGAGGAGACATGAACCCTGGTTTCGGTGGGTGTCACCCAGAGCCAATTGCTTCAAACCTGGCTCCACTGATGGGTGCCATTGCATCTGGCCTGGGTACGGTTGGTCTGGCGACGGATGGCGATGCTGATCGAATTGGTGCAATGGATGAAAAAGGGAATTTTGTTGATCCGCATAAAATTATGGCTCTGGCTCTGAAACATCTTGTTGAGAAGCGTGGAATGCGTGGAGCTGTGGTTCGTACAGTGTCTACCTCTCGGATGATTGACCGCCTCGCGGAAAAATACGGATTGCCGATTTATGAAACCCCGGTTGGTTTTAACCACATTGCAGATCATATGCTGCGTGAAGATGTACTTATTGGTGGTGAAGAATCTGGCGGCATTTCTTTCAAAGGACATATCCCGGAAGGGGATGGCATTTTGATGGGGTTGTTGATGTTGGAAATTGTTGCATCATCTGGCAAGACCCTCTCCGAACTGGTGGATGATTTGTTGGAAGAGGTGGGTCCCGCTTATTATGTGCGGCGTGACATGCGGTTGAAGCACCCTGTGTCGAAGAAGGCAATGGTGGCAGATCTGCTGGACAGTGTTCCTGAATCAATTGGCGGCGAAAAGATCAGTGAGATGACCACGATTGACGGTATCAAATATGTGATGGCAGATGATTCCTGGCTGCTGATTCGGCCGTCAGGGACAGAACCTGTATTACGTGTATATGTTGAAGCACGCAGTACTGAGATGCAGAAAGCACTCATTGATTTTGGACAAGGTATTGCGGATAAGATTGGCTAAAGGACAATAAACAAATTAAATCTTGAACCCTGGCATGACTGTGTAACACACATTAATCAATAGTGGAGTTCGAAAAATCTTTTCCCCAGCGATAAATAACTACTGCTCCTGTACCAATGAAAAGAGCAGCAATCAGGAAAAGAGCGGAATAGGACCAATATTGTAATAGCCAGCCGGCCGCCAATGAGAAGAAGGCAATTGGCAATGTGAGTACTGCATTCAACCCGGCATAAGTGGAGCGTTCTTCTGGTGGTGCAAGATCAAGCAGTGAGCTTTGGAAGCCGACCCCGCGCCCACCCATTGTGGCACCTGCTAAAAAGAAAACCGGCAGTAAATAGATCCAGCCCAAATGCCCCAGAGCAATTGCCAGCAACGGTGTGAGGGTTGAGGTTAACGCACAAAAGAACAGCATACGCTTGCTGCCAGAGCGATCCACCAACCGCGCCCACACAATATTGGAGACGACACCGCCTACAATTTGCGCCATCAGATACCACCCTACAGCATCAGGAGGAGCGTTTAACTGCTCCCGTGCAAAGACGACATAAAAAGGCAGTGCCATCAAACTAAAACCAGTCAACACCTGCACGATGATTAATGTTTTCAAGCGATCACTCGCAATGTGTAGCTGCCGCCAATAGGTGCGCCATGGTTGGATTGTGCGATTCACGCTGGTCGCCACAGGTTCTTTGATCACCAGAAAACCGATTGATGCAACTGCAAGCCCGGCTGCTGCCAACCCAAACAGTAAGGCATAATTATTGGGATAGTCCACCTTTGCCAGAATGGCACGAGCAGCGAAAGCCGCTCCTACTGAAAGAGGGCCTGCCAGCATGCCTTTTCCGCCGAAGAAAGTTCCCCGTCGATCTTTTGGGATAATTTTTCCGATGATGTCAGTATAAGGGATGTTGCCTAACCCGCCGCCTGCATAGAAAATGACCAGCATTCCTACTAAAATCCAGGCGAGTGTGATCGGTTGTTGATCGCCGATTTTGTAGATGAACCAGGCAAGCAAACCCCAGCTGATCACTCGTAAATAGATTGCTGTTAGCAGGTATGGCATTTTCCGTGGTTTTGGCTCAATATAACGAGCGGCAAATAGCTGTGGAAGAACACTTGCCACGGTTAAAACCGTGGCAAAGCCACCCACTAACAATGTGGAACCAGTGAGTTCTGCTACAAAGGCGGAAATGACAGTTGTTGGTTGGGTTAGAGAAACCCCAAAAGCCAGGAAGGCTCCATGCCATAATGCCCCAAAGAAATTTCGATTGAGCGGAGATCGCTTCTTGTGTGTTTGACTATTTGTATTCATATCTCTGGGATTATACTACCAATTTAAATGCTATCAATTAAGAGTTCTGGAAATTTTTATATGTTTTGATAATTTCCATTATTAACCCTAACGTGGGATTCGTAGGGCCCAGGGAGAATGATTAATTCGGTTCATTTTAGAGTTCCATTGTTCGAAATTGCTAAATTTCGTGATTTGTAAAACTTAACTATCTTGTAAAATTCAAGAGAATATATATACAACAAATCCAATATTTAATGTATTGGATTTGTTGTATTGGAGAATTTTTCCAATGAAACAGATTGGAAATGGAACCCCCTGAGAAGATGACAATAACTTGTGGGTTGACCTCTCAGGGGATTTTTTATTGTTGGGAAATCTTATACTTCTTTACGCATCTTGCGAGTGACGATAATGACGGCAATCAGCAGGAGAGCACCACCGCCCATCCAGTAGATATTGCCATCGTCCAGAATACCTGTATCAGGTAATTCGTCTCCAGCTGCTGCTATCGCCGCTTGTTCTGTGGCAGTCATTTGGGCGTCATTGAGGGCAAGCGCTGCTTCGACTGGTGTTTCTGTAGCTTCAGCAGCAACCTGAGTGAGTAATGCTTCAATAGTCGCGGTCGCGGCCAGTGATTCAGCTGGATCCGTTGTTGGCGTCACATCATCCTCAGGCAGTATCACAATAACCGTGGGGGTTGGTCCCTCTTCAGTAGCTTTTGGCTCTTTATCTTCCGTGGGGTAAGGTGTCACTGTTGCCTCAGCCGCAATTTGTGTTAGTTCTGCATTCGCAGCTGCTTCTTCGGCACTCTGCGTAGCTGCAACGATGGTCTGTTCGTTGAAAGCGATGATTGCAGCAGCTGTTTCTGTTAACCTCTGCTGTCTTAATGGAATATTGCGACCTGCGAGCACGATCATCACAATGATGATGATTACAAATAATGCCGCAAGTACGCCGAGAACGATCATAAAGGTGCGGTTATTATTTGATTTACGGTCATCCGGCAAATTGTCCGGATCATAGGCCTCTTCCAATGAATCCTCTTTGGGGAGGGCATCACCTAATGGCTCGGTCTCACCAGTTGTTTCTTCATCGTCATAGAGTTCATCAAAATTATCATAAGTTCCCATTTTTTATCTCCTCAGGTCAAATTCTTCTGACCTTATCACCTGACAGGTGTCAAATGACCCAAATTGCTTTCATTCTTCAAGCAGAATGAAAGCTCCCTTATTTTTTCATTCTATCACATCTAAATTATTAAGAGGTACTAAGATATGCTGCCCACTTTTTAATTTTACATCTGCAGCCATTGCTTTGATACCGCTGGGCAATAGTGCAGGTTCTGGCCGAATTTTCTCAATTATCCCAGTCTGTGGCAAGTAAGGCAGTGTATTCACACGGACAATTTGGCCAACTTCATATTCCACCAGCGTATTCATGACAGGAATATGTTCCTCAAGTTCTATATGGATGAATGTCTCTGGACGAAAGCCAAGTTCTCGATCCCATGGCTGGCCATTGAGGGCGATTGTGCGGCCCTGATTACTGTGAAGCATACGAAATGAAATTTCATCCATTCCAATTGGGCCAAATCCATTGATGGCAATCACTGGAAATTTGAGGGTTTTGACGGCTGGGATCAGATGTGAAGAAAAGCTGCCGACGATCAATCCGCGAAGGGGAAGGCGTTTCGCACGGTGTAGTGTATCCATGCTTTTGCATCGTCCTGCTACAACAATCGTATCTGCCCAATCTGCTTTGAGGTGTTTCGGTTCCAGAACTTGATTTGGTAAATCTCCTGCTGCAATCAATTTCCCTGCTGCAAAATGTCCATTCCCCCAAACGCCCTGTACGATGGCTCCATTCATCTGTAGAATAACGCCACGATCAGGCACGATTTCAATGATTTTTCCATGATAAGCAGCTCTAAGGCGATGGGGTTTTTTGTTTACTTCAATCAACACCTGTGTGGATGTGATTGCACGAATGATTCCGTTGGAGGTTGCCCGTAATACACGATTTAAGGTTCCACCGGTAGCGATGATCACATCGCCTGCTTCGATCTTCTCGCCTACATCCCGTTCTATCATTGAATCCAGATCATATCGGTTGATGCCTGTGATGACAGGACGAAGGTCGAGAACTTCGATATGGGGTACTAACGTTGCTTCAGCTACAATGGTGTCAGGTTCTACAGTCTGTCCAATATGAGCCAGCACCCTACCGTCGATTGGTAAATAACGCGCTCGTTGAAATGTGGTTAATCCGTTGATCTTTGTTGTTGAAGCGATCATTTTCCAGTCTCCCAACTATCCATGCAATTTCTATGCCACTTGCTTTTGAATGCCGATCTCATGCTGCCATCGCCGCAGCATATCGATACGTGCTTCTGTATCTTCTGGCAGTTCAATTGGTCGTCCACGCCCATCAATCACCAATCCACAATATCCCCCGATGACTTTGAAGACAGCATTGTTTGAGAGAGGTTTTTGCGTGACCCAGGTGCGGTGTATTCCATTTAATTTTAATTGTCCCGATAGTCCGATACCCAATGGCAGAACTTTTATCTCCCCTTTATTAACTTCGAATTTTAGTTTTTTCCCACTTTGGTCAGTGAGTTCCCCAATGAGGATGGGTTTGCCGGGACGTTCTTCACTGATGGGTGAAACAACTGTACCCAGGGTAGGGAGCATGCCAGAGTCAATAGCGTGAACCGGAACAACCGGATCAACTGCTGCTGCTGCGCCAATGGCTGACAACAGATTATATTTATCGAGGATCATGGTGGTTACACCAGTTGGCTGGATGCCATCGAGGAGCATCATCAAACTGTGGTGAAGGGTCGGGGAAGAACTCAATGCACGGCCAGAACCGGCAATTAAATCATAAGAGTTGATTTTTTTATCAAAAAGATTTTGAGTTTGTGTAAGTGCAAGCTGCATCAGGACACGTGCAAAGGCTTGTTCAATATGCAATGTTTCTTCGGTGATCGGGATTGTATGAGGATACAAGATTTTTTGATTAAGATAATCCCGTACCATTGCTGGCGGGAGGTTAATCGGCATCCATTGGAGAATCTCTTCAATGGAAATGGTTTTCAGGGTATTTTTAATTCCTTCACCGATACCATATGGCAGCACATTGAGGTGCATCTCGCCGTGGTCTCCTTCTGCCAGAACCGAATACTCAGATCCAATATCAACACCCAATACTGGATGTGTTGAATTTTTATTTGAAAGACTCAGATAACGCATCGTGCGGCCGAAGGTGAAGGATGTTGGCAAAAATGGCACCTGGCTTTGCTGAGCTACATTCTCAAGGCCTGCGATCTGTTGTGTACGGATGAGTGCCATAATTTCTGCCAGTGAATATTGGGCCGGGGATAGATTTTCATGGTCTATTGTTGGGCGGATGTTGGCAACTGATAAGACCATAGTCAGGTCTTCTAGTTTTTTTTCAATACGTCTGGAGATTTTTTGGTTACCGGCATAAAGGACGACTGGTCGTTTCCCTTCAGGCAGTAACTGGCAGACAGAATGAATCAAGTCGGTAGTTTTCAATACAGCCCGTGTTGCACCATTTTCTGTACCGCCTGCAAGCAGAATGATCTGAGGTTGATGTTTCATTGCTCTATCGAGATGCTGTTCAACTGAACTTGGTTCACTCAGGCTGATCTGGTCAACCAGATTTCCCCCTACACTGGCTGCTAAACGACGGCAGCTGGTGACTGAGACATCATCGAGTAATCCGGCTGCAATGATGTTTAACTGTGGCCCGGAAGAACCTGTTATAACGACACTTTCGACACCATCACCGTCTGTATCTACAGGTGTGATGATTGCGTTTTTATTGTTTAGTATTATTCGTTCAGTGATCTTTTCAATTTGTTCAATGGCACGGTGGCAGCCTTCCCAAACATCATAAACCGGAGCGTGGTATGTGCTGGCGGAATGTCCTGTGGCTAAAACGGCATAGCGGTTATCAACATTATCCAACAAAAAAGCGCTGGTTTCGTTGGTACCAATGTCGATAACGAGGATAGATAGTGGAGCTCTTGCCATAATCATTCAGCCTTTCATACCGGGTTAGAAGAAACTCCAGAACACTTCATTGATGAACTCGACGCGTTCAATCATTGTGAATACTGCTGCCATATACACACCTGCAAATATTGCACCCAGAGTGATTGAGATAAATAATTTTCCTGCAAAACGGGTGAAATTAAGGATTTTGTTTGTGTTTGAAACCTTACCAAGATTATCTTTTGGTTTGAAGAATTGAAAATAAAGCAGTGTGCTGATTGTGCCAAAGAGTATATAGGTTCCCTCTAAGAAAGCATAAAATCCACCCTTCTGAAGGATAGAATCATCAAAAAGATTGATAATGGAGAGCAACTGAGTAGAGAGTGTACCTAACAGTGCACCACCGATAGTTACAGCGGAGGCGATGCCAACCATGAACCCGAGTGGGATGTTTCCGATGCGTGAAACTTTTGGGAAGAGGCGCATTAAAAGCATAATGCTCAACAGCCAGGGAATGATCAACCAAAGCCATTCTCCGGGCGAACCTGAAAGGAGAGGCAGGATCATTTTTGGAAGAATGATCTGGTAGATGACCATGACAGCGGTGTACCCGGCCGTTACGCCAACGAATAAATAAGTGGTGATACGGAAAAGAGGGTTATCCCCAACCAGATAGCTCAAGATGAAGAGTGATAAAAAGAACCCCAGGATTATCCAGAAAGGTGTCATTTTTTACCTGCCTTCCTCTTTTTATTCGGTTTATTTAATTGGATGTTTTTGAAGCTGTCCAAATTGTGGTAAAGCACTCCGCTGACAATAACTACGATCATGATAATGATAGCAAGGCGATAAGCAGTCCAGTAGAGTATTGCGTCATTAATTTGATTGTCCAGCGTAGCATATGCGGCAGCATCCAGGGGACTGCCAATCAATCCGTCGATTTGTCCGGTATTGAGATAAGCTTTCAGGATTGGTGTGGCCTGTGCACTGGTGATAAAAAGCAACTGTGTGCTTTCAGGAAGAAGAGTACCAACTTGCTCAATCCACCTTTGCGCTTTTTCAACTGTATCTGCCATGACGATGATCATGGAAAAATCATCAATGGAATCAATATCTGCAATTTCAGGTTGATCCCAGACATATTCTCCTGAGGTGCCCACGTCCAGACCATAGGTGGATGTTCTCATATTGAGTGCGAAGCTGCGCAAAGCTGTGCTGCCGCCAGAGAGAAAGCCGATATTAAACACATTGTTATCCAGATCATAATTGAGTCGGTAATCAACCATAATTTCTTTCAACATAGCTCTACTTAAAAAAGTTCCTTCTGGTTTTGAGCTAAATGTAAGGATGCGTGTATTTGATTCCATTAATGACTTCATGGGTAACTCGACATAAGCACGGAGCTCACTAAAATGGGCAGGTTGTGTGTCCACAATAAGGAGAACAGGACGCTGTGATGAGTGATGAATATTGTTCTGTAACAATTGATAGAATTGAACCACCGGAGTTGGCGGGTTTGAGATCGCGTTTGTAGAAAGTTTCTTTGGTACAAACAACCCCAGAAGGATAGTGAGACCCAATATTGCAGTTAATATCAAGCGAAGGTTTGTGTTGTAATCTCGTTGATATGATTTGAGTTTGGGACGCTTGTTATTTTCGGAAGTCAGAATATTCTCCATCATGGCAACACGTCGAGAATCTTCATCGGTGAATTTTATTTCGTTGGTGTAAATGGGGGGGCGCTGATGTGATAAGAAGATGGTCTCGCTGGGTAACAATCCCCGCAGCCCTTTCAGCGGCCCAGTTTGCTCCAAATTACCCTCAAAGGATGAGGTTTCATTTCTTTCGGTGATCCATTGAGGGAGGCCTTCTTCAATATCTGCAAGGAATTCAGAACCCTGTTCTCGAGCTTCTTCATCCTGTCTCTCTAACGGCAATTCGAGATCGATGTTTAATGTTTCTTCAGGGATGACACTCTCTTGATATTCCACAACCTCTTTCTCGAGCCATTCAGGCAACTCGACATTGTCTTCAGGTGTCGAATCTTGAAGCAGTTCTTCCACTACAGGTAAATCTTCAAAAGTGAAACTTTCAGGTAATTCAATTGTATCTTCAAGCAGGAATGAATCGCCTCCCATTGATATTTCATCTTCTACGGGAAATTCTTCTTCTAACGGAATATCTTCTTCAGAGAGCCAACTCAGCAGGTCTGTTTCTTCCTTGCCTTCTGTTCTGATTCCGTCAAACGAATCCAGGGAAATTTCTTCGTCAGGTTGTTCTCTCTGTCCTTCTTCTTCAATTTCATCCGCTATCCAACCAGGCAGTGGGGCTGTTCCTTTAATGACAACTGGTTCGGTTTGCTCGAAGGAAGCTTCTGTCTCTTCGGGAAGGATTTCTTTTGCTTCTTCATCAGAAAGCCAGCCGGGCAATGGAGCCGTTCCTTCAAAAGCCGCTGTTTCAGCTGTTTCGAGGACAGATTCTTGCTCTTCATCAGAAAGCCAGCCGGGTAATGGTGCCGTTCCCTTAAAAGCCGCTGGTTCAGTTGTTTCGGGGACAGCTTCCTCTTGAGGCTGGGCTTCTTCTGCGTCTATTCCTGCCATCCAGTCAGGCAGTTG
>CAZQSG010000066.1:0-14712 GCA_964595925.1 uncultured Anaerolineaceae bacterium
TTTATTGCTTCTTCTTGTGACATGATTAACCCTTTCCTTTTCAAATTGGTCTGCCTAGAGCGTGTATTCCCACTCATAATGATACCAATGTATGGAGTTGCCAACTTCCTTTTTTATTTATTTTCTATGTTCATCCAGCTAAACTTGATTTTCCGGTAACGGTCGATCATGACTTTTGCCTTGCCCATTTGGGTGAAGATAGTATTTCTGCCAGAGTGGGTCTGCAAGGGCTTTGTATGCTAAGTCGTAGGATTCCATCCCTCGAGCGTAGTCAAGATCCAGCAGAGCATTTCGGGCGTTTTCGTCAGTGGGCTCTGGCTCATATTGAGTCATCATGCCACGCAGGTCACGGTAATTGTCACGAATGATGCAAGGCGCCAGCCAATTGCCATTGTTCTTCCTGTAATTCTCTTGCCACTTGCGGATATCAGTGAAAAACGGATTTGACCAAACATCATTCAAATTACCTCCACTGGCATATATCTCCCTAATATTTACTGGTGAGTAAGGTACAAAAACACATGGAGATACAGCACCGTTCCAGTCAATGTAAAAATAACCACCAGAACGTCCTGCCGCTAAACACCCATCTACCAGAGTACCATGATTCCAAAAATCTGCTATAAAGATATGGCGGTCGCGAATGATCTCCCACACCCGTTTCCACATCCAGACACGTTGCTTGGGTGTCGGCATCAAATTCAGGGTGAACGAACGGCCAATGGGCATATAATGGAAAAGCCAGGCATACAGCGCTCCTTGTTTTTCAAAGAAAAAATCAATAAATTCATCAGAAAGGATTTCTTCATTATTGTTGCAGGTAGCAGTGAGTGAAATACCAAAAGGTACCCCGGCACTTCGCAGCCTCCCCATGGCATCCAGTACCTTGTCGTATACTCCTTGACCACGTCGTTCATCGGTTCGATCACGCCAGCCTTCGACTGAGAACGCCGGGGTTACATTGCCTAATTCAGCCAGCCGCTTGGCAACTTCATCGTTTACCAATGTGCCATTGGTGTACATCAGGAAGAAGACATCAGGATGCTTCTCCGCGGCGTCCAGAATTCCTTTTCCCTCGGAACGATAAGCCAGAGGTTCACCGCCACTAATTACAAGAAAGCGTATACCCCACAAAGTTTTTGCTTCAGTGATGATGCGGTCAAAAATATCCCAGTCTAATTTTTCAGAATTTTCTCCAGCGTTAGCATAGCACCCCGTACAGTGCAGGTTACATGTTTTTCCGGGGCTGAGGACTAAAAAGTTTGGCGGGTTAGTTCCATACGTCTCGTGAAATTGTGAAATCGCTATTTTTTGAGTTCCCTCAATAACAGTTCCACTTACAAGATTACGAGCAATACTTCGTAAAACTGGTCGGGATAAATTGTGTTCTAAAATGCGGTCGGCAGTATGCCAGATGGCCGAAGAAAACTCAGCTCGATCCTCTATGACACCAGGAGGACGTGTAAAACTGGTGCTTATTGGAGTTCGAGCACTCAGAATATACTTTTGTATCGATTGTAAGAGAGTATGACGTAAGGGCTTTGAATTAGCTAACAGAGGAAGAGTAGAAACTATTAATTCCGTTCCTGACTTTTCGATTATACTTCCGATAACTGGTGATTTTGACATTTTTTATCTCCTTAATAAAAAATCAATAATATATGGACAATGTGTATTTTGTGACTATTTGCCGTGAGGAGTGTATACAACAACTGTTTGTGTCCTCTGTGGGGAACTACCTATAAACCTCTTCATCTGGAGATGGAAACGGTACTGTTGGAAAAAAATAAGATATTAGCTTTCATGGTTTAATTACGAAAATAACGAATCTATTAGTTAAAAAAATTGCATGGAAAGAATTCATACTGCTCCGTGGGTGAATTCCCCCAACCATCGCTGGCTTTTCTCACTTATCTGCGAAAGTGCATTCTCGTACCAACTAAAATGAGAAGGTAGAATTGTAGAAGAATGTTGATTATTATGAACTAATACAAAAAACAGAATGCTGATCCCGCCAACCATATTTAGACTTACCTCCTGAGGTAAGCCAATCCAATGCAGAGGTTTGGCAACTGTCGTATAATGTACAGAATGGTCCAGTTCCTGAAAGATATTCAGGAACTGACTTAAAAAGTGTGGTTTGTAGTAAGTAAGTTTCTTTTTCATAATTCTCCGAAAATAACGAATATATTGTAACCTACTTGTGCAAATCTTGTCAAGACAAAGGAAAGAGAACACTAAAATGAACCTGTCAGCACAGGAGAGCAATGAACAAACTCGCTGGTTGTTAGAAGAAAGCACGAAAAATAATAGAGGTCGGATAGGAAGAACCATACATAGTGTTGGAAAAGCTCAAAAATAAAAACTCTGATATGGCGTGTATACGATTGGAGAATTTTGCGGATTTGATCTTGATGGCAACATGATTAGAGCTAGGCTTTATATATTAAATTCAATCGTCAGATTTATCCTGCTCAAAAAATATCAGTAAAATACATTTCCTTTTTTCTTCAACCCTCCGTATAACCAAATTTACAAACACATGATGAATTTCCGCAAGCAAAAGGTGTTAGTTGATAAGGTTTTTTGAAAACCTCAAACACAAAGCTCATAACCGGTTGGTCCCAGGTTCGAATCCTGGTGGGCCCATACAAAACTTCCAATAACAGAGGAGTTTTTCATACTGCTCTTAGAGGAAAGATCTTAGAAATCTCAATTGTTTTCCATACTTGATACAATAATTCTGAAAGCCAACATAGTCTACGATAGACCCAACAAGGTCACATTAATCCACCCTCGTTACGAATAGGATTAACCTGAAAGGATAGGATCGCTTGGACTATTTTACAACCAGAACAGGACATGGAGACAGTTCAATCACCCGTTCCGCTACCGAACCAATGAGTAGGCGTCTGGAACCACTGCGGCCTACCTGTCCCATAACAATCAAATCTACATTTTCTTTACGAGCAAGTCGGCTAATCTCATTCCATGGAACTCCCTGACATATGATCTGGGTGGACTTCAAATTGGTGTTACGTGTCAGGTGAACAAGATAATCCAGATATTTCTGCCCTGAATGCTTTAGGTCTCGGATTATTTTCTCTTTCTTTTCTCCGAGTGAAACTGTCAATTTATCTACGACAGAATCATCAATGACATAAATAAATGTCAGTGTAGCATGATGGGTCAAGGCAAGTTGAACGGCCAATTTTCCCGCGGAGTTCGATGGCCGAGAGCCATCGGTTGGAACCAAGATATGGCGAAACAACCCATTTACACCTTCCATATTCACTCCTTCAAAAACTATTGTAAGAAACTGGTTTCTTTATGTTCGATTAATAATCACCCACAGTACCAGGGCCAAAACCCATGTCTCCCATCGTTGGCTTACCGCCCTTTTCAGCATAGGGTTGATGGTATTCATGTTCTGCGGGATGCTCCAATTTACCTTTCTTCTTAGATTTTAGAAGTTTAAGTCGAAAGATTTCTTCTCGTTCACGTTCTTCAATCGCACTCTGAATATAGTCTAACGTATCAGTATAATTTGGGATGAAGATGTATTCGAGTGCGTTCACCCTCCGTTGTGTTTTTTTCAGTTCACGTGCCAGCCTCCATACAGAGGTTTCAATTTCCGTCAACCGGATTATCCATTTAAACAATTCACGAAAAGCATTTGATGCCTCATCCAATGTAGCCATCGTATCGCCAAAACTGTAAGGCATTTCCATAAGCTGTCCATGCGCACTGACAACTGGAATCGGGACACCCATCACGCCCCGATTTTTAATTTCAATCTCAAATGTCTTGTTTACGGCCATTGCTGCCCATTCCACCCGTTCCTGCCCCATCGTCAGACGCGCATCTTCCAAAGCTTGATACGATTCCAAAAATAATCTCTGCACTGTTTGCTGCAGCTCTGAGGCATCATGCGCCAGGTGCATCAATTCGTTCGTCAACACCTCACGCTTTTGATCAAGGATGTTATATCCTTCGCGCGCGAAGGATAGGTCATTCTTAATTTTAAGATAATTACTGCGGGTGGGAGGAATATTCAGTCGAGCCATCAGGATTTCCTATAGTATTTATCCAGTTCTTCTTCACTTACACGAGTAAGCTCACCTTTGGGTAGCATCGAGAGCAACGTCCAACCAATTTGAAGTGTTTCTTCAATACTACGATTTTCCTCTTTTGCTTGGTGCACAAACTCTTGTTCGAATTGTCGGCCAAATGCAAGATATTTTTGATCAACACTGGACATTTCTTCCTCACCAATCACTGAAGCGAGTGACCGCATGTCTTGCACATGAGCAAATGCAGCATAAAGTTGGGTGGCAAGAGGATTGTGATCGCTGCGCGTCTTCCCCTGGCCGATACCATCTTTCATCAAACGCGAAAGGCTTGGCAGGACGGCGATCGGTGGATAAATACCCTGTTGAAAGAGACTACGGTCAAGAACGATCTGCCCTTCGGTAATGTAACCCGTCAGGTCTGGGATGGGATGTGTAATATCATCGTTAGGCATCGTTAGAATGGGAATCTGAGTAATTGATCCATTACTCGTTTTGATGCGCCCCGTGCGCTCATATAATTGCGCAAGATCGGAATAAAGGTATCCGGGGAACCCTTTTCGACTTGGAACTTCGCCACGGATATTTGAAATCTGTCGTAATGCTTCGCAATAATTCGTCATGTCGGTCATGACAACCAGAACGTGCATTCCACAATCAAAGGCGAGATATTCCGCAAGCGTAAGCGCAATGCGCGGGGTGATTAAACGTTCGACGGGTGGATCATCCGCCAGATTGAGGAACATAGTAACCCGATTGAGGGCACCGCTTTTGGTGAAGACATCACGAAAGAAAGCTGCCTGATCATGTTTAATGCCCATCGCGGTAAATATAACTGCAAACTCAGCCACTTGAGATCGTTGTTTGTTTACCTCTGCACCCAAATCTGCCTGAGTGACGATTTGCGCTGCAAGTTGATCATGGGGTAATCCATTCCCAGAGAAGATTGGCAGTTTTTGCCCCATCACCAATGTGTTCATCCCATCAATGGCAGAAATACCCGTATGAATATAATCACGGGGGTATACACGCGCGGTGGGGTTGATTGGTTGACCATTAATATCCGCAAATTTTTCTGCAAGCGGTTGCGGTCCTCCGTCAATCGGCTCCCCCAGACCATCAAAAACGCGTCCGAGCATCTCTTGCGCAACGGGAATACGCAGGGGTCTGCCCTGAAAACGTACCCGTGTTTTTTCAATCGACAAACCGATTGTCCCAGAGAATACCTCTACAACTGCAAACCCTTCGCCGACCTCAAGAACGCGTCCCTGTCGAACCTCTCCCTGACCATCAAAGATGTCAACTACCTCATCAAAGCCGACAACTCCGGTGCCTTCAACCACAACAATCGGACCTTCGATTCGAGAAGCCCCAGCAATTTCCTGCCCATTGTATTTCGCTAAATCACTCATACGTATTGTTGCTCCAATTCACTGATTTCACGATTGATTTGTTGATGAAGGTCATCTAAAGGCCTCAGGTCGAGATTGGTTACCTGTGTTTTCATCCGAATCAAAGTATTGACTACTTCTAGCTGATGCAAAGACGCAGCAATTACACCACGACGAATGGCTTGCTCTGCACGTTGATGAAAGTAGAGTATTAAATCTAACATCTTAATTTGTTTTTCAATAGTTGAAAAAGTGTCAACTTCATCCATCGCGTTCTGCTGTAGGAACCCTTCGCGTAGGAGACGAGAAGTTTCCAGAATCAAACGCTGTTCATCGGGCAGCGCACCAGGACCTACGAGCTGTACAATCTGGCTTAATCGATTTTCCTCGCTCAAAATTTCCATAGCTTGCGAGCGTAATAAGTGCCAGTCCACACCTGTTTGTTCTTCCCACCAATCAGCAAGCGGATCGACATATTCACTATAGCTGTTGAGCCAATTCACCGAGGGAAAGTGCCGCGCAGAAGAAAGAGCCTTGTCTAGTGCCCAGAAACAGCGGATATAGCGACGTGTATTTTGTGTCACCGGTTCCGAAAAATCACCTCCAGGAGGAGATACCGCACCAATAACGCTAACAGAACCTTTGCGATGATTGAGAGTTTCTACTAACCCGGCACGCTCATAAAACTCTGCCAACCGCGCCCCCAGATAGGCGGGAAAGCCTTCTTCTGCGGGCATTTCTTCCAATCGACCCGAAATTTCTCGCAAGGCTTCTGCCCAGCGAGATGTGGAATCTGCCATCAAAGCAACATCATACCCCATGTCCCGATAGTATTCCGCGACAGTGATACCTGTATAGATACTGGCTTCACGTGCCGCAACCGGCATGTTGGATGTGTTGGCGATTAAAACAGTTCGTTCCATCAAAGGGCGATTGTTGTGTGGGTCAATCAGCTTAGGAAACTCTTGCAAAACTTCGGTCATCTCATTACCGCGTTCACCACAGCCAATGTAGATAACTACATCTGCATTTGACCATTTGGCGACCTGATGTTGGGTAATTGTTTTCCCAGCTCCGAATCCACCCGGGATAGCTGCCGCGCCACCTTTGGCAAGTGGAAAGAAGGTATCGAGTACCCTCTGTCCGGTAATCAATCCTTCATTCGGGGTTTCTCGTCGAATGAAGGGACGTGGACGGCGAACTGGCCAACGCTGAAGCATGGTGAGGGTTTGTTCTCCACGCCCAGTCTTTAATTTCGCAATCGGATCGTCAAGCGTGTAGTTTCCTTTAGGTGCCAACCATGTTAATGTACCTTTCAGGTTGGGAGGAACCATAATTCGATGTTCAAAACTGGGTGTTTCAGGTACACTACCAAGAATCGTGCCACCAGAAACTTCCGTCCCTTCTGAAATGTGCGGTGTGAAGGCCCATTTCGTGCCACGGTAGAGGGGGGTTAGTTTCACACCACGTCCAATGAATGAACCTCCTTGTCTTTCAAGGATTGGTAAGGGACGTTGGATACCATCGAAGATACTGCGAAGTAAGCCGGGGCCAAGCTCGACGGACAGAGACATGCCTGTACCGAAAACTGGTTCACCAGGACGCATCCCTGAATTTTCTTCATAAACCTGCACCGTCATCACATCATCTTCCAGACCGATTACCTCACCTACAAGATGATCAACACCTACTTCAACCATTTCAAGCATGCGTACTTCTCGCGAACCCCGCACACGCACAACCGGTCCATTAACCCAGATGATTTTTCCGATTTCTTTGCTCATCACCCTTCTCCCATTAAAATTTTATAGATCGCCATTCGCATAGTGCTTTTCTGGCGATGTAAGCGAGCCTGAAGGGTATTATCAAATTGGCGATGCCCATCAAGTGTGGTTGCAATAATTCCATTTTGATCTGATAAGATTTTTCCACGTTCGATTTTTACACCGCTTTCGTCAGAGAGCTTTTTAATTTGTGCATCATCAATTAATTGATCTGCTTTTTTATCAAGGTGGATACGTGCCGCTGATTCATTCAATTGAAAAACAGCTTCTTGAATTAAGTTTTCAACGATCTCATGATAATCACTGCGTTCTGCCACTTGCGGCAGCAATTCAAGACTTTTATCGAAAACCTGATTAATCAGGTTTTCACGGCGAATCAGCCAGGTCATCCGGGCTTCTGCTTCAGCAGATGCAATATTCTTGTTCTTGATATAACTTGATTTTTTTCGTGCAGCATCAATTATTTTTTGATATTCCATATCACGATCTTGACGTGCATGCTGCTTGATTTCATTTGCTTTTTCTTCCGCTTCTGCTCGAATCTTCTCTGCATCAATCTGAACATTGCGCAGCACAGTACGTGATAAATTCTGGATATTCATATCACTTGGGTTCATGCACTAACTCTCCCATAAATTAACACCATCATACCTTTAAATTTTGATACCAATAGCGCGTTTGATCACCTCATTCAAGGAATCTTGCTGCTCTGGTTTCGAATTCGGACCAGGTATCTCAATGACAAGTGGAATCTCACTGTGAAACTTGAGCTGGTCAATTCGGCTTTCAACCAATGTTGCCGCATCATCTGTCACCAGAATGATACCAACATCTGGAACCGCGAGTGCGTGGTCAAGTGCCGCATTCACCTCTTCTTTCGTTGAAGCAGTTTCTCCCTGTACACCCACGAGCGCCATTCCTTGAACGGCTTCGGGATGTCCAATGATTCGAATTTTCATTATATTTTTTACCGATTAAGAACCATAAATGAGATGATCAGGCCATAGATCGCAATCCCTTCAGCAAGTCCGACAAAGATGAGCGACCGTCCAAACGATTCAGGTTTCTCAGCAACTGCACCTACTGCCGCAGCACCGGTAGCACTTACAGCCATGCCCGCGCCAATGGTAGCCATCCCTGTGGAAATGGCAGCTGCTAAGGCCGCATAAGGATCACTCGATACTGTTTGCTGGCCAACTACACTCGCAAATACAGGAGTAGGGGTAACTAGCCAGAGAATGCCGACGCCTGCTGCCATCAAGCCGATGATAACGTTAAATGCATTCAAGCCAAGAATCAATCGCCTGGTTGCCCGTTGGGGAGTTGTTCCTTTTTCTCTCAAGAAGAAGATGACCGCGGGGATCATCGGAATGAGTGCAATAATTATGCTGGAAATCAATAAAATCATGTTTTTCTCCTTTTTTAAAGTTTATCATATCGAATTGGGTTGAAGGACTTGCCCCCACCGTTAAAAAATTTACTAAAAAATTCATAATATTCAAGACGCAGGGTCTGAATACCAACAATCAATCCCTCGAATCCGATAATGAAAAGATTCCCGAGAATGACAACTATCCAATATCCAATGCCTTGAACAGGACTAACCATTTCTGCCAGAATATAGATCACTGCACTGAGTCCCGCATGTGCAACCGCAAATGCACCTACACGGACATAGGAGAGAGTATTGCTGAAGATCGAGATCAGAGTCTCAAACAGTTCAAAAAACGCCTGGATAATGAATACCACCACCCCCTCTTGAATGTAAGGTTTCCACTTGTGAAGGTAGCGATCAATCGGTTCTGTAACCATAATCATCATGCTGGAGATAACAGCCAGGACGAGGAACACGGTAGGCGCAGGAGCGTAATCGGGTGCAAGAAAACCTGCACTTAACCCAATCAGCGCAACAAAGAGAAGAAACCCTCCTAAGCCGTGGCCAGAAAATATAAGATGCGCCCAATCCTTGTTTCTTGCTTTGTTGAACATGGAAAGAAAGAAAGCAGAGCTGAGTAAAATAATCCCTCCGCCAATTGTAACCAGCAGAATCTGCATGATATCTTCCATGGGGCGTATCCACAAAGGATGAAGGAGATGTTCAGTACCAAAAACATTGCCATATAGGAAACCAAAAACCATGGCAGATACGCCGCATACGGCCACGATCATACCAAGACTACTTACCCCGCGGAGCGCCTTGTTTTTCTTGCTGGCGAGTAATCCACCCAGAATTGCCAGCACTAACCCATGACCAACATCACCAAACATGGCACCAAACAAAATGGGGAACGTGATCCCGAGCAGGATGGTGGGATCTACTTCACCATATTTTGGTTGTCCATAGATGGTCACAAGCGACTGAAATGCATGGAAAATACCTTTATTATTGAGTGAAGAAGGTGGTTCCAGCTTGGTAACATTCCGATCACATGCAACAACTTCGATTAGAATATCATCGGAAATATTTTTTATCCGTTGGCGTAGATATTCGATCTGCTCTGTTGGAATCCAACCCTCAACCAGATAGCTGTAACGCAATTTTCCAAAATGGTTGATTGCCTCTGAAATTATTCGGCTCTGGCGCACCTGCCAGAACATCCGCTGGAGTTGCTCCAATCGTTCACTTCGTAAATCGTCCATGATTTCTTGCTGTCCAGCAATTTGTTGTTCGAGGTGAGTCAGGTTTTCGGTCATAGACTGGGTCATTTCACGCGGAGTACCTGGAAAACCAGCCGGTATTTCGAGCGGGTTTATAAAAGCACTGCGGGCAGCTCGCTCCAACACATCTGCATTCTGCCGAGGACCGGCAAGGAAAATGACTGCTTCTTTGTCTTGCTGATCAAGAATAAGCAGTTCAAATGGAATCCGCGCAAGGCTGGTCTTCAGCCGGTCTAATCCACGAACCGGACCTACGCCAAGGATCAGGAAAATATAGTCCAGGTTCTGAAGGCTCTCCAGTTCGATATCTACATCTTCCAGGGGTTCGAGTAATCGGATAAATGAGCGCAGCTGTTCTACCTGTTTTTGCTTTTGGTTCAGGTTTTCAAGAAGTCCGTTAACGTCATTTTCAATCTGGTTAGTATTATGAAGAACTAATTGCTCATTATCAATATCAAGCGAGATGTCGGACGGAGGAATCCCTTTTTCGATTTTTAATATCTGCATCAAATTACTCAGACGACGTTCCATTGCAGTAAAAGAACTGGCCTTTTTCCCCCAGTCCTGAACGGCGGTTTCTCCCGTGTTATATTTAGTACTCATATAGCTCGCATCAATCTGATGAAAATTCCCGCTTTTTGCAAGAACTTCCATCACCTGGACGATCAAATTTTCTGGGAGGATTAATTCGATATTGGACATTTTTTGTGGATAGAACATAGAGTAACCTGCGATTTATTGTTGTTTGGTAGGGACAAGGGAAGAATGATCAAAGAGCAGGAATTTCCGATATCGGTTGAACGGGATTTCCATTGATTTCGCTTCAATCAAAACAGTCAAATCCTGGATTTCCATTGCGAGCATATGCAAATAAGCAATGGGAATTCCGGCATGAAATGGATAGCCGATGAAGTTTTGTTTACATTTTTTAATGCTTCGTTTCATTAACCAATGTTCCAGCACCGGCAAGTATTTTTCCGGATTTTTTAAACCTGTGTTGGACTCAGAAAAATCCGGGTAAATATCACTGAGAATGTGAGAAATATCACCACCAGCAGCAAGCATGCGAATATGCTTATCATGGACTTGATAACCAAAAGGCAGCGTATAGTTGATAATTTCTTCTTCAGATAATTGATGATAAACTCGATATCGAAGCGCCCAGAGCAGATTGTTCATATCCAGAAGCGTGCCAATTAATTGTCGGGCATGTGTTCGATCACTCAGCGGTAATTTCTGGACATCTTTCCATAAGCGACTCCAATAGTCAAGATCGAGTGCTACCTCAAGAACAAAAATATTCTTTTCCTGAGTGTAACGCACAAGTGCATTGGTAAGAGGAGAGTAATAGATACTGCCTTTTAGAAGCTCTATTGCATCGGTGAGGCTGTTTGACCCCATCATCTTTTCATAGGATAGCTTGCTGAATTGTCCGAGTGGAAAAAGTGTGTGTCGCACTCGATCCCAGGTCTCACCGATGATGATGCCCCGGATCGTGGCTTTGAGATTGTCTACCTCATATACTCTCAACCATTCTGAAAGCACCAGCTGTAATTCCACTGGTGAGATGGGAATAATACTCTGATAAGCATCGGTGAGAACCTTCTTGAGTTCAAAAACCGCTCGCCGTGGTGTCCGATCTTCTGCTTCAACTTTCTGCAAATAAGAGCCATACGGACCATTCCGTAATACATCGCACATCAATACACAATCGGATGCAGCATAAAGTTCCTGCCAGGTCTCAAAAGTAAGCTGTCTGGACAGCCTTGCACGAATTCGAGCATGCAATGCAGCGTAATCGTTAACCTGTGAGGAGGGCATAGATCAGTCCTGTTTCACAATCTGGTCCAAAACAAACCGAACCGCTTTGTCAAAATTCTGTTTTGCCAGCTGTTCTTTCTTTTCTACATCCCTTTTGGATTGGTTCAGAATACGAGATCGCTTTTCTGTTGACTGGGCCTGGTTCAGGATTTTCTCGGTTTCATGTTTTACATCCAGATACATCTGTTCGCGAAGTTTATCTACTTCCGCTTGTGCATCAAGCACCAGCTTTTTGGCCTCTTGCTGCGCGGTGCTGTGGATTTCCTGAGCACTCGCTTCAATTTGAAGAATCTGTTGAACTTTTTGCTTGTTCAATATAACACCACCTGCTCATAAAATGTCTGATCAGGATTGATCAGCGTTCTTGTACTCACATGAAGGCAACCCTAATTGATTCTCTTATTTACATCATTTTGAAATAGTGAGAGATGATTTAGGCATCTGTCTTGATCATGATCGTAATAATACCGTGATTATAATCCCGAATTCTTACATAGACAAGTTGCTTTCCTATAAAGCAACAGGTTTCACAAAATTTTTCTTAAACTGTTTTTACGAATTCCATCCCCTAAATGGCGCTTCCCAATAGCGGATTGGACGAAGAAGCCTGCTTGATAAGAGAGGCTGTGAAAATGATTTCCATAGTCAATCTTAGAAATTGATAAAACTTTCAAATCAGTTTTTTGCTGATAGGCTATCGATCTTAAGGTCAGAGAGTTTACGTGCAGGCTCTGATGGCATTTCTGAGAGAGGAAAGTAATGATCCGTGCTCCTGTTTTGGATACTCACAAACGCCAGATGGTATTGGCAACCAGAGCGCGGTGAAGTCTCTAATAATAGCTATGTATTTCTCAATGGAAATAAAAAGCCTATTACCCCTAATTCGTTATATCGAATGATGTTGCGCCTTGGAAAACGCTCAGAAATACATTTGCACCCCCACCAATTCCGTCACACCTTTGCCATTAATTTTTATTAGGAATCAAGGCAATATCTATGTCCTTCAGAAAATTCCATGACTTACCACGCTGGACATGGCAAAACGGTATCTTAAGTTATCAAAATCGGATGTAACTGAAGCTCATAGAAAAACATCACCGTTAAAACATCTAAAATTCGATCCATTGGCAGATTATAAGACTGTATAATATCTGATTTTGATATATTGAATCATTTTTGTGTGACAAAACCACAATAAAATGCTTCTTTTCGATTCGCAGGCTAACTGCTGTTATCCTGCGATGAAAAACTAGATTCACAAGATAATGCTACTTCTTGAAAGGAACAGGGTGGTAAAAGAACGCAGGATAATAATAATCAACGTAAGGGTTAGAATTGAGCAGAATAAGTAGTGTAAACTAGTTTCTACTGCGTTGTTCGTTCTCCCAAGTAATAACACAAGAATAATGATTTTATAAGAACCTTGCACTATCTACTAATCATCACAATGAAGAAAAACAGCTCCTCTTGGGTTATCATTTACGATGCACTATATGATAAACTCACCCAGTCTGATTCTCTCTCTTGAGGAAAATAAATGTTAAAGAAGAACCATTATTTGTGGAAAATCATGCCCTATTTCCGGCAAACTGCTGGAGAACTAATCCTTGGCTCACTCTGTGGAATCTTGAAGAATACAACAGTAGTATTACCCGCTGTGTTGCTGGGAAAAGCGATCGATACAACACTGGCTTTTGGAAAGAGTCAGGCGTCTCTATCTGATGTGAGCTGGGCAGCTTTAGCATTTGCTGGTGGC
The DNA here is from genome assembly GCA_964595925.1 of uncultured Anaerolineaceae bacterium. Taxonomy (GTDB): domain Bacteria; phylum Chloroflexota; class Anaerolineae; order Anaerolineales; family Anaerolineaceae; genus SpSt-1165. Next base: position 13,481 of record CAZQSG010000066.1, read on the forward strand.
ACAATGATCACCCAAATAGCCAGATTGGGGAAACGCTGGTGGTTAATGACCGCTAACGCCCGTATCCGTGCCAATATACGCTCAGATGCAATGCGTGGTGTACTTGCCTGGCCGATGGAACGATTGTATAGCACTTCGATCGGTGAACTCATGGCTCGTATTGTGGGGGATGTCGAGGTGTTAGGTGTGGGTATCCGAGAATTTTCAATTGAAGCATGGGACACAGTATTGTTTTCCATTTCATATATCGTGACCATGTTCATATACGACCCGGGGCTTTCGCTCCTGGCTTTGTTGCCAACCCCATTTGCGATGCTTCTTGCACAGGTCACAGGACGCTGGGTTTCCTCTCGTACCACAAAAGCCCGTGAGGCTAACGCAGAGTTGACTTCAACCCTACAAGAACAATTAGCAGGTATCAGGGTTTTAAAGTTATTTGGCCGAACAGGCGTATCTGTTGAATGGGTGGAAAGAAAATCCAAAAATCTGGTTAAATCGAATCTTGCTGTCGTCCGCCTGCGTGAAGGTCTCAAACCAATTTATTCAATCATGATGGTTGCCGGAATTGTTCTGGTGGTTGCAATAGGCAGCCAGCATGTGATTGCCGGGGCAATGACGATTGGCGCATTTATCGCCTACATTCAACTTTTTCTGCAATTCACCGGTCGCGGCCACCGTATTCCACAGTTATTTAATTCTATTCAATCTGGCGGGGCAGCATATAAACGTTTAAAACCGCTGCTTGCTCCAGCACGTAGTGTTGAAGGTGAGCCACGGTTAGCTTCCTTTCAACCAGATTGGGTTAATGGCCTTAATGAACCTGTTCCCGAAGTGGATGCTGAGGATAAGGGGGCTGTCGCCGTTTCTTTTAAAAATGTTACTTTCCGGTATCCAGGAGCAGCCCAACCTGCTGTTCAGAATATGAACCTGACTATACCAGCAGGGTCATTTATTGCCATCACAGGCCCGGTGGGTTGTGGGAAAAGCGCTTTACTGCGAGCCGTATTGGGACTTTATCCGTTAGATAAAGGAGAAATCTGGCTCAATGGACAATTGCTATCAGATATACCTGCTGTGGAGAGAACTGCCCAAATTGGATACCTTCCCCAGGATCCTTTCCTTTTTTCTGGGACAATCCGTGAAAATATTGCATTTGGTTTGAATGAAGTGCAAAGCAAGGAGCGGATTAATCAGGCCGTAACGGCTGCAATTTTGAATTCAGATCTGGAAAA
>CAZQSG010000067.1:0-14362 GCA_964595925.1 uncultured Anaerolineaceae bacterium
TTGGTTATATTACCCCGAAAGATAAATTAGAAGGTCGTGAGAGGATCATTTTTGAAAGACGAAAGCGGCTTCTTCAGCAAGCTCGCGAAAGGAGGCAGGCTTCAAACCATCCCATTTCTTGTATTGATTTTTCTCAAGTTCCAGTCCTGATGGACGCTTGAGTTTGTGTCTTATTTTGGATGTCTATTTTTTCCATTTCCGTTAGAAGCAGAACATTTGAATCTTGCCTCGCAATACTAAGTTTTTCTTCCATTCGTAAAAATGTATAAAATCCATATGCTCTCCTAAATTCACATTACAATATTTTGATTACACAGAAAGTTTTCTCTCTTGACAAACTTCTAATTTCCATTACACTAAAAACAATAAAATACCCACACAGGCAATGATGGAGAACTGTCGCTGGATGAGAGCCGACAGGGATGCGCAGGCTATGAACTGAAACCCGCGCTCGAGTAAAAACCAGTTGATTTCCCTCCTGAGCCGCCCATGGGAACGGATCTGGTGAAGTTAAATGACGGTGTTGGCTTGCCAACACCCAAAGACTGGCGAAGCCAGACTCAGTAGTATGGGACGCCGTGGCGCAGTGTTATCCGCACCGCTGGATCGTTGAACGCAGTAATGTGATTTCAAAATCGTCTGGCAATGAGGGGATCACCTGAACTGGTGGTCAACCGAGGTGGTAACGCGGGTGCATGGCACTCGTCCTTGCGGAAGCAGGACGAGTGATTATTTTTTAAATGTAGTTAATGGAGGAATAATGGCAGAAGAAAACATCAGCATTCTGGAGCAGCTTGAACAAGCACGCGAAGAAGCGCTGGAAAGCCTGAAGGGTGCACTTGATGAGAGCGCTCTGCAAGAGTGGCACACACGTCATCTGGGAGCAAATGCTCCTGTGATGCAGGCCTTTAAAAGCATCGGGCGTGCGTCCAGAGAAGAACGCCCAAAGATCGGCCAGAAGGCCAATGAAGTGAAAAAGGTACTTGAAGAGGCTTTAGCCGGTTTTCAAGAGCGCGCAAAAAACGCTCGATTGAAAGAGAGTCTCGAAAATGAAAAGTTGGATGTGACCCTGCCCGGGCGGAGGCCTGAACGTGGGCGCCTGCATCCTTCCACGCAAACCCTGCGTGAAATTTACCGCATCTTCGCGGAGATGGGTTTCCAGGTCTTCCAATCTTCAGAGGTGGAACTGGACGAGATCAACTTCGGAAAATTGAACTTCGCTGAACATCACCCCGCGCGCGATATGCAGGATACATTCTTTACCACTGATCCTGATGTCTTGCTGCGCACGCATACTTCTCCAGGACAGTATCATGCTCTTCGGCATTTTCATCCTGAACCTATCCGTGTCATTTTACCCGGCATGTGTTTCCGTTATGAGCAGGTCACCTATCGTTCTGAAATTCAATTTAATCAGGTTGAACTTCTGGCAGTCGGTGAAAATATCACCTTCGGCGATCTGATTGGCACACTTGAAGATTTTGTTCATCGTATGTTTTCCCCTGATACCAACATCCGTCTGCGCCCTAATTACTTCCCTTTCACCGAGCCCAGCGCAGAAATGGACGTGGAATGTTTCCTGTGCGGTGGAAAAGGATGTCAGGTATGCAAACATTCAGGCTGGCTGGAGATTCTCGGGTGCGGCATGGTGCACCCTAATGTGCTTGCTGCTGGTGGCTATGATCCTGAAAAGTACAGCGGTTTTGCAGCCGGGATGGGGCCTGAGCGGATCACCATGCTCAAGCACCATATTACCGACATACGCTACTTCTGGGGCAATGATGTGCGCTTCTTGAAGCAGTTCTAGGCAGAAGGAGAAAAAAAGATGAAACTACCCATTTCATGGTTGAATGATTATATTGATATTGCAGATTACGACGTAGAAGAACTCGCGCATTTGCTCACAATGACCGGGCTGGAAGTTAATTCCATCCAGTTAATCGGCCTGCCGATGCCTGAGGGCGATAAGCATGAATTCAAAATCAGCGGTCTTTCATGGCCAAAGGATAAATTCGTTGTTGCACAGATTGATGAGGTTATGCCCCATCCTGACGCCGATAAGCTGACTTTGTGCCGATTGACAGACGATAAAGGTGAACATATCGTTCTGACCGGCGCGCCGAATATCTTTCATTTGAAGAGTGCAGGGCCACTGAAAACACCTCTCAAGGTGGCTTATGCTAAATTTGGAGCTGAACTTTATAATGGGCATCAAGATGGCTGGGTGCTTACGAAACTGAAGAAAGCAAAAATCCGCGGCATTGAATCCTTCTCAATGGTTGCATCAGAGAAAGAACTGGGCATTTCTGAAGAGCATGAAGGCATTATTCTTCTGCCCGATGATGCTCCAACCGGTATGCCTCTGGTGGATTACATGGGCGACGCCGTTTTTGATATTGAAATCTTGCCCAACAATGTCCGAAATTCCTGTGTGTATGGCGTTGCTCGTGAGCTGGCGGCCTTCACAGGACGTGAGCTGAAACCTTTGGATTTGAGCTATGAAGCCAATGGTGCTTCCATCGAAGGGCAAGCCGCTATTGAGATTACGGAACCGGAATTGAATCCGCGTTTTGTTCTGGGTCTGATCAAAGGGGCAAAAACTGTTCCCAGTCCTTACCATGTGCAGAGGCGCCTGCGCCTTTCTGGTATTCGGCCGATCAACGCCATTGTGGATGCGACGAATTATGTTTTGCTCGAGATGGGCGAACCACTGCATGCTTTCGATTATGATGTACTTGTAGAACGTGCCAATGAAAACGCTCCAACAATTATCACACGGCGGGCAGAAGAGGGTGAAAAACTGACCACACTTGACGAAATCGAGCATACGCTTGATTCAGAAACAATCCTTGTAACGGATACAGCAGGTTCCCTTTCCCTGGCTGGTGTGATGGGTGGTGCTGAAAGCGAGGTGCAGGATTGCACCACAAACGTGCTTCTCGAAGGGGCGAATTGGAACTACGTCAATATCCGCAAGCTGACCAAGAAGGAGCACATCATGACTGAGGCGGCTTACCGCTTCTCACGTGATATTCACCCCAGCCTTTCGCTGGATGGTGTTAAATTATGTTTGCGCCGTATGCAGGAATGGGCTGGCGGAGAAATTGCGCAGGGATTAATTGATAATTATCCTTTGCCATATGAGGACACTCTCAACACACTCACTGTTGATTATGTCAAGAAGCGTACCGGCATCCTCAAAATCACAGCGGAAGAAATTGCTTCTCTGTTAAAACGACTTGATTTCGAATGCACTGTTGAGGGCGACACGATTACGGCCAAAACACCTGCTTACCGCAAAGACATTGGCGCAGGTGTAGTCGGCAAAGCGGATCTCCTGGAAGAGATCACCCGATTGTATGGCTATAACAATATTCCCCATACGCGCCTTGCGGATACGCTGCCACCCCAGAAGCCCAATTTTGTCTTTGAAATGCGCAACCGCGTGGAAGATATGCTGGTTTCGCTGGGTCTCCAGCAGACGATCGGCTACCGCATGACCAGCCCGGTGGATGAGGCTCGCGCGTTGCCCCAGCAGGAGATGCTTGATGAATCCAGCTATGTTGTGCTGGCGAATCCTTCTTCTCCTGAGTGGACTGTGATGCGCCGCAGTTTACTGCATGCGGTGCTAAAAAGTGTGGAAAAGAACAGCCGGGTTGATGACCGATTGACGCTATTTGAAATTGGACCTGTTTTTCTGCCTGTTGAAGGCCAGAAGCTGCCCAATGAAGAACAACGTCTTGCAATCGCCATCACCGGTCTGCATGAACGCGGCACCTGGAACAGTCCTATCCTCAAAGATAACTGGATGGATTTCTATGATATGAAGGGCATCATCGAAAGGTTGATGGAGCTTGCAGTAGGCAAAGTCACTTATGAAGCCAGCGATCACCCTAGCTTCCACCCGGGGAAATGCGCCAGAATTCTCATTGATGGCATCGAACTGGGTGTCTTCGGTGAGTTGCATCCCCTCGTTCAGGAACATTATGACTTTGGCCGGGCACCCGTGATTGCGGCAGAGATCCAACAGCCTGAATTATTGCAGGCTCTTGCTAAAGTACGTGGTATTGAAGCAGTGCCGATTTTCCCGCCTGTGCTCGAAGACCTTGCTATTGTGGTTGATGAGGACATTCCAGCGTCTAAGGTAGAAGCAACCATTTATAACGGCAATAAATTGGTCAGTGATGTGCAACTTTTCGATATCTTCCGTGGGAAGCAGGTCGGTGAAGGGAAAAAGAGCCTTGCTTACAAGGTGACCTATCAGGCTGACCATACTCTGACTGATAAAGAAGCCGCCAAAATCCGCAAAAAGATCATCGGACGCTTGAAGCATGAGTTAGATGCGAAGTTACGCGAATAAATAATTGTTTTAACTTTCTATCTGACAAAGGTGGCAGTGATATGTTCTCACTGCCACCTTTGATTTTGATAAATCCAGTTGATCTGCTTTTAAAAAAACTATCCAGAGAATAACCTTAAAAGCGCCAGCACTCCCACGCCGGTGAGGACTGGCGGGAAAAGTGTGCGGGTTTTCCAGGCTACCAGCATAGCTGGCAGAGCTGCCCAGAAATAAAAGTTATCCAATTGCAGGTTGAGGGTGTTTTCAGACATGAAGATTGATGGAAAGAGCATGGCGGACAGCACGGCCACTGGCACATAAGAAAGCCAGCGTTCGAGAATGGTCGGCAGCTTACGCTGACTGAGCATCACCAAAGGGAGGATGCGCACAGGTGCTGTGACCAGCATCATACCGATGATTGTCAGCGTATCCATCACGATTCACCTGCCTTAGGGGCTGCTGCCTCGATCAATGTCCCTGCCGTGGCAGCAATCAGAGTGGCAATGATAACGTTCCAATGAGTTACTCCCGCCAATTTGAGGAGCATGGCACTCAAGCCTGATATGAAGATCACAGCGACCTGTCGGTTGTTCTTCAACTGCATGAAAATCAGTGCGATAAACATGGCGGAGAGGACAAAATCGAGGCCGAAGGGACGAATATCAGGGATCAGTGAACCCGCCAGCATGCCGAGAATGGAGCCGATGATCCAGGAACATTGCGAAACAAAATTGCTGGTAAAGAGGCTTGTTTTGCTGGGTTTGGTTTGTGAAAAAGTGGTGGAGTGCAGTGCAAAGGTTTCATCGGTTAGTTCAAAACCAAAGATGCTCAGTTCGGTTTTGTGCCATCCTTTAAGATTGGGGGAGATGGCTGCTGACATGAGCATATGCCGCAGGTTGACGATAAAAGTGGTGGCGATGATCGAGAGCGGATGAGCCGCCATCGCAAACATACCTGCCCCGATGAGTTGCGCAGAACCTGCATACACGACCACGGACATCAAAATGCCATTGAAAAGCGATAAACCCGCATTTTGCGCCAGAATGCCATATGCAAAACCGACAGTGAGGTAACCCAGCATGATCGGGATAGCACGGGTAAGGCCGGTAAATAATTCGCTTCGGAGATGTTTGATGGTAGTCTGGTTCATGTAGGGGTATCGTCCCAAAAATTTTCTGATTGTATCATGGTTGTTAATAAAAAAGTTTTCTTTAAGTGGAATAGTAATTATCAATCAGAAATGGGTTCTGGAATCCCATTAACAGAATTGTTGGTATGATAGAGGTTGTGAAAAAGAAATTTCTTTACCTGATTCCAGCTGTGGTGTTTGTGATTCTCTTATTGATTAGTTTTCTGTTGCTTCAGGCTTCGAAAAGGCCTGCGGTGGAAACACCTCAAACTGCGCAGTTGTCTGATGGCACATTGGTGCTATATCTCACGGAAGAGGAAGAGGAAATAGCACTCTTTGCACTTGATCCTCAGGCGACAGATAAGCCAATTCAGGTGGCATATTTTGAGGGAGATGTGATTGATATTGCTTCCTCACCAGATGGTAATTGTATTATTGCTGCGGTTGAAAATGAACTCGGCGGGAGCGCCTTCTGGCGGATTGATCGCCAGAAGGATGAGCTGGAATTACTGTTAGACTGTGGGGGAGCAATCTGTGACCAACCTGTTTTTTCTCCTGATAGCTCCTTGCTGGCATACACGCGACGCGAAGCAAGATTTCCGCAAGTATGGCTTCTGAATTTGGCGGATGGCAGTGAACTTCCTCTCTTTGTGAATGAATCAGGTGCAGGCGAGATGCCGCTATGGTCACCGGACGGTAGCAAGCTTGCGGTGTGGAATGCGGGTGAAAGAGGGATTGAAATTATAGATATCACAAACGGTGAGACATGGTTGTTCCGCGTGATGAGCGGTGACCGTGGAACATGGTCGCCGGAGAGTGATGCAATTATTTTCCAGGATACAATCCCCGGAGCAATTTCTTACAGTAATGGCGTTCGACGAGCGGATTTGTCGAGTGGCGAAGAAACACCAATAGTTTGCTCCTGTAAGGATGAAACGGAGAATTCTTATTTGAGTCCGGTGGTGAATGCGGTGGACGGTCGTATCGTGTTGGGGGTACGATCCATCCCGGTGATTGCCACCCGTGAGTTGTGGCTGGTGGATGCTGAAGGCGAGTTGCTTGACGTTATTTCGGATGATCTGTCAGTGCTTGTATCGCGAGTAGCGTGGTCACCAGATGGGACACAATTGCTCTTCACACGCAATGAGTACCCGATTGAAGAAACACCAGCCGACTTGATGTTGTGGACGATGGATGAGGGTGCACAGTTATTGATTGAAGATGTACTGGGAAAACCGGTCTGGCTTCCGCCTGTCTCTGTTAGTAAATAAAACTCAGAACATGGCTGAAACAAGGTTCATTGAATCAAGATAATTGCCATGGGTTTATCCTGATTTTGGGGGAGTTACACTGAACCGGAACAGAGTTCTTCAGGAAGTCGGTGAATTGATTTTTGTTTTCTGCCCAAAACTGAGCTTGTTCTCTTTTCCCTGAAGGATACGCTGAATGTTGGTTTTGTGACGGACAAAGACAAAGATCGCCAGACCTGTTGTCAGCATGATGATGGGGCCAGACTGCTGGGTGAAGATAGTAAAACCGATCATGAGCAAGACGAAGGATAATGATCCCACCGAAACCATGCGGGTGAGAAGCACAATCAATGCAAACAATAAAGCAGCGATGAGAGTAGGGATGGGAAATAGATAAAGGAATATTCCTGCGGTTGCTGCGACCCCTTTACCACCGCGAAAATTAAGCAGGATGGGGAAATTATGACCGATGACGACGAAGAAACCGGCCAGAATAATTCCGAGTTCACCACCGAGCGTATCTCCAAGAAAAACCACCAGACAGCCTTTGACGATGTCGATAATAAAGACGCCTGCACCAATCTTCCACCCTATCACACGGATGACATTGGTCGTTCCAGCGTTTCCGCTGCCATGTTCACGAATGTCGATGTTGCGAAAGAGTTTGCCGGCCAGAAAAGAAGGGGAGAAATTGCCGAGGAAATAGGCCAATAAACTGATACCGATCATTTTAATAATCATAATTTCACTTTTGTTTTACTAGTTAAAATAGGGGACTGACGACATTGATTCTAACATAACTGATCAGGTAAATGGTTAAATTATTTTTTGGGTGGGCAAATTTATAGGGAATACATAGGGTGGGCGGGGGAGAGACAGGGCTGTTACTGTTTGAACAGGCTTTTTTGTATAGGGAAACCGCATTAGAAAAAATTAAACCCACAAACAGTCAAACAGTGATACTGTTCCAGTTTTTTCGATGTTCGTTTCTTACTGGATGGAGGTTTTTATGGAAGGCCACAGTCTCAGTTCACCGGGCGTCATTGAGGGAAAAGGATTTGGGGCTGCTTGATTATGTATGTGAAACAATCTTAGGCGGGGATGTTCTGTTTTTTCTGAATATCCTTACTCAACAAGCCCGTTTTGCCCTATGAGTAAACCTTTTTCCAAATGCAATTGCCTGGTTTTTTGCAAGGTTCACTTGCCCCGTGCCCACATAACGCTTACAATTAACACATGAATATAGAACTGAAAGTATTAACCTCACCTGATTGGACAGATTTTGAATTACTTGACAGCGGCAATGGCCGCAAGCTGGAGCGTTATGGGAGCGTAATTATGATCCGCCCAGAGGCTGAAGCAGTGTGGTCACCACGTCTTACTTCTGAAGAATGGGGCCGGGCACACGGCGAATTTATTACGACCAGTGAAAAGAATGGCGGCCACTGGGAACGCTATAAGAGTATGCCGAAAAATTGGAACATCTATTACAAAGGACTGGGCATATCGCTTGAATGCAGCGGTTCACGTCAGATAGGTGTGTTTCCCGAGCAGGCAATTTACTGGGATTGGATCATGGCTGAAGTGAAGGCTGCCGGTCGACCAATCAAAGTATTGAATTTATTTGGATATACCGGAGTGGCAGGACTGGCAGCTGCGAAAGCAGGGGCACAGGTGACGCATGTTGATGCCTCGAAGCGAGCAGTGACATGGGGAAAACGCAACGCAGAAATTTCGAATTTACGTGATACACCGACGCGCTGGATGGTGGACGATGCTCTCAAGTTTGTGCAGCGCGAAAAACGCCGCGGAAGTTATTACGAAGGAATTATCCTTGACCCGCCGAAGTTTGGACGAGGACCCAAGGGGGAGGTATGGGAATTTTATAAACTCCTGCCCGAGCTGCTGCATGCCTGTGGTGCAATAATGAGCCGGCAGGCCAAGTTCCTGGCGCTGACAGCGTACTCAATCAAGGCTTCACCGATTACGATGCGGCAGGCGATTGAAGAAATTGTGCCGCAAGGCGGAACATTCGAAGCGGGGGAGCTTGCTTTGCAGGAAGCTCACAGTGAACGACTACTCCCCAAAGCTATTTTCTGCCGGTGGAAGCGAAGATAAAAAAACAACAGCATATCGCTGAATTAAGTTCTGTCCTCAAAATATAATAAGGAGCTTCCTACATGATTGCAGTTCCACCAAAAGTATTATCGAAACTGGGTAGAAAATGTGGAATCGATGGCAGGAACCTGAGGGAAATGTCGGGAGGACGAGAAGATTCAGATGGAATCATATACCGGGCTGGCGTTGATCCGATTCTGATGAAAGTTTTGGCGCTGCCTGCCGCGGATGAAACAGGGTTGGCAAAATTAGTGGAGCGATTTAAATTTGCTCAATTTATGGGCCAGCACGGGGTGAGAATTGTTCACCCGCGCTCGAATACGACTGGCGAAACCTATCAGAGTGTGATTGAGGGAGAACACCGTTTTGTGGCCTATCTGATGGATTATATCCCCGGTGCAAACATCCGTCAGGAAAACTGGCGCACACGCTTTTTCATAGATTGGGGAAAACTGGTTGGCAAGATGCATGCTGTGACCAAAAACTATCCGATTTGGGAACACGCAATCATTAAGACGAAGAGCGGCAATAAAGAAGTCTTCGGCTGGCAGGAAGAATGGTCTTTCTTTTATGATTGGTGTCAGGATGCAGAGGTAAAGAATGCCTGGCTTTCTATCAAAGATCGCATGGAACAACTACCGGTGAACCGTGATTGCTACGGGTTTATCCATAATGACCCGCATGCTGAAAATTTGATCTATGATGGCAAACATCTGATATTAATTGATTTTGATGTGGCGAACTGCCACTGGTTCATGACCGACATTTCCATTGCTCTGCAAATGACGCTTTTTACTACCTCTGGCGGGATAGAACGGCCTGTGCATAACCGCCGGGCGATCAGTGCGTTTCTGAATGCGTTTCGCAAAGGATATGAGGAGGAGAATCATCTCGATGATTTCTGGTGGCAGCAGCTTGATCTCTTCATTAATTACCGTCGTGCGCTGCTCTACACCGTGATGCAGGGCTGGATCAGCCGCAATGCAGAAGCCAGCGCACGCTGGAAAGATATGATCCGCACAGAGCCGAGGATTATCTGATCCTAAGGAATATCACTGATTTTTCATTTCACTGCCCTTCTGGAAGAATCTTGATAGGCAGATTATAATCACGTTAATCAAATTGAACTATCCGTTTGATTCATTAACCGAAAATTCTGCTGGAGGAATTGAAATGACAAAGATTACATTTATTGGTGCGGGGAGTTTTGGTTTTACGCGCAATTTAGTGCGTGATTTATTAACTTTCCCGCTCCTGGAGGATGCGACGCTATGCTTGATGGACATCAATCCGGAACGCCTCGAATTTGCACAGAAGTCGGTTGAAAAAATTATTCATGTGGGCAGCTACCCTGCCAAGGTAGAAACCACTCTGAACCGCGCAGAAGCATTAAAAGATGCTGATGTCGTGATCTGCACGATTCTGGTGGGGGACGTGGATGTATGGCAGTACGACATTACCATCCCGAAAAAACATGGTGTTGACACCAATGTAGGGGATACCCGTGGTCCTTCAGGTGTGTTCCGTGCTTTGCGCACCATTCCTGTGATGCTCGATATTGTACATGATATGGAGAAATACTGTCCTAAAGCCACGCTGCTCAACTATACAAACCCGATGGCAATGTTGTGCCGTGCAATGCACCGTGAATCAACCATTCAGTTGACCGGTCTCTGTCACTCTGTGCAGGGAACTGCTGGTATGCTGGCTGAATGGATTGGCGCGCCTATGGACGAAATCACCTACACCTGCGCAGGTATCAATCACCTGGCGTGGTATCTGGAATTCAAATGGAATGGCGAAGATGCCTATCCTTTGATTCGCAAGGCGATTACTGAGAATGAAGATATCTATAATGCGGAACAGGTGCGCAATGAAATGTACCTGCATCTTGATTATTATGTAACCGAATCCAGCGGACATAACTCAGAATATAACTGGTGGTTCCGCAAACGCCCAGATCTGATTGAAAAATATTGTACGCACGGCACCGGCTGGAATCCAGGTGAATATGCTTATATTCTGAATGAATACCGTGACCGTGAAGGCACCTGGAAAGAAGAAGGTCAGAAATGGTTTGCTCCAGAAACTGAGATCAGTCTTGAGCGCGGGCATGAATACGCAACTTACATTATTAATGCGTTGATGGGCGGCGAAACCTTCCGTTTCAACGGCAATGTACCGAATACCGGCTTGATTACGAATCTACCCGAAGACTGCACCGTTGAAGTACCTGTATTTGTGGATAAAGAAGGTCTTCATCCTGTTTATGTGGGAGCATTACCCGCTCAAGTGCTGCCTCTTGATTTCACCAATGCGATGGTAGAAGAGATGGCGGTTGAAGCAGCTATCACCGGCAATCCCCGATTGGTCTTTCAGGCAATCGCCTCAGACCCGCTGACTGCGGCTTGCCTTTCACTTGCTGAGATTCAGGACATGGTGCAGGAAATGCTCTATCAAAATAAGGATTATCTGCCGCAATTTGAATCGCTGGAAATTGGGTAAGCAACCTGTAATTTAAAATAAAAATCCAGAGAGCTTTTCACTCTCTGGATTTTTTTGTATTATCAATTTACTTATTCGCAGCTCGATTTAGTCGTTGCCTTTTTACTGGCTGCTGCCATAATTAATTTCCATTGTTATTGCTGTTTCCATTATGGCCGGTGTCATCATCGGTGTTTCCACCGCTATGGTTTCCACTGTCTTCTCCATCATATTGTCGATCGCCATCATATGGGCAGTCACCATCGTATGGACAATCACCATCCTTATCCCTACCCTGTTGAGGATCAGGATAATCACCATCATAGCCATTTGCATCTGGATTGCCTGCTCCTTCCGGTTGATCCACATGATCTTGATCGCGGATCTGCTCCAGGGTGAAATTCGGTTCAAATTCACAGTCTTCGCCTTCTTCACAATCCATCAGATGCAGGTGTTCTTGCAGCATTTGATGGGTCTGCACCATCAATGGGTCAATTGGTTGAACCATCTCTATCTGCTGCTGTTGATTTTTTATATGGTTCTGCATTTGCTGTTTGCTTTGCAGAGGATCATCCATTTCATCAGTGAGTTGAGCAGCCAGCTCCAATAACTGCTGGTATTGTTGCATCAAGCTTTCGGGTGGCTCATTTCCGTTCTCAACCATCTCGATAAATTCATCAATACGGCGATCAGCAAATTCTAACTGTAAATCGAACAGTTTCTCGGGGTTTGATATTAAATCCAGACGAATGTTCTCGCTCCATTGTTTCACCGGATAAAGTGCCTCATCTGGCAAGCTACTTTGTGAAGCAGCGACAGTCCCCATGCCAGCGCCGCCCAGTACGATCATTACAGCTATTACAATACTGATTATTTTTACGCTCATTGTATTCCTCCAAAGATATAGTCTGCTTTTCTGTATAAGAGGACGCTGTTTTCTAGGAAAGGTTACGCTTTGCTGTCGGATGTCGATGACGCTCTTGATGAACTGTTCTTTTCGGTAATGAGCTGTTGCTGTGTCTCGATCAGGGATTTCTTTTAATGTGTGCAGGATTTTCTTTAATTGTGGGTCTAAGGGCTTTTCGAACCTTTTTTCTTTCATCTTTCACCTCGGTCGGATCCCAGTATTTTTTTCAGTTTGCTTTCTGCACGGCGTTGTAATTGTTTTACCGCGCCCACACTGCGCCCGATGGCGGCTGCCACCTCTTTTTGAGACCAGTCTTCCAGATAGCGCAGAACGATGACTTGCTGTTGGTTTGGGGGCAGCTGTTGGATTGCCAGACGTAAATTTTCCTGTTCAATTTTCTCTACAGTGCTGCCTTCCAGGCTCTTTTGATTCCTTGGGGCTATGTTTTCTGGGAGTTCGTCTGTGTCTTCTCTTTTCTTACGATAATGATCTGTGATCCAGTTATGTGCGATGCGATACAGGTAGGCTCGTGTATTTTCGATGGAAGGCTTCTTTTGCAGGCTTTGCAGAAATCGTTGAAATGTATCCGCCACACAATCTTCAGCGCAAGCTGGATTTCCAAGACGGCTCAACGCATAATAGTAAAGTTGGGGGCTGAACTCTTCGTAGATTTCAGTCAGCGTTTGGATTTGAAACTGCTGGGCATGCTCAAGCCTGTAGTTTGGACGTGTCATTTCACCTATCATGTCACTTATATAGACGTTAAAAAAGAGATTAAGTTACGAAAATAATGGAATAACTCGATTCTATTACATTAATGATGAAACTAGTCAATTAACTTACCTTTTTCATCAAATAAATTCTCTCATCAGAAATGAAAACACCTAAAAATGGTACCCAACATCAATTAATGTTTAGATTGCAACCAAAGAAGAGCAAAACGAGAGGAGCGCTGCTCCCGTCTCACGGTCGGCCCGAATATCTGGGAGGATCATGAGAAAAATGATGAGACCCATGATTAAACACAGTACAATCAACGCCAGAATGGTAATGACGGCTAAGAGTGCTGGTTTAATGCGGGGCTTAACTTGTTCTGCAGCAAGTTCTTCAACTGGTATTTCTTCGAATTGCCCTTCAAGGATCGCGTTTTCATCTGAAATCAGGAGTTCATTATTGGCTTCATCGAGGGGAATGATAGGTTTGTCAGCTTCGTGTCCGTCGATTGCAGGTTCTTCTTTAGGTTGAATCTCTTCTCTCGCAATTTCGGGTTGAGGAATGATGGGTTGGTCTTCCTGGGAATTAAGTTCTTCGTCTGGGTTTAAAAGGTTCTCTTCCATATCAGGCTCTTAAGCAGCTTCGCGCTTTTTCTTTCCTTTGCTATAAATTTGCATCACGATTAAAGAAGTGACGATAATGAGGATACAACCGATCACGATGGGGATGACGATAGCGAGGATCGAGACCGCCACCGCGACAAAATCTTCCAACAGGCTCACCGGAGCATCCCCGAGTCCACTCGTAGTTGCGGTGACAGCAGGGCGTACAGCCAGGCTCTTCACAGCATGCACGCTGCCGGCGGTGACAAGCCCGAGGATGAGTGATAGAACGGGATGAATGTTGGTAACAGCGTTGGTGCTGGCGGCAAAAAGGATGGCGCCAGCGGTGGGGCGGAAGATGGTTTGAATCACGTCGTTAACATGATCAACGGCGGGAATTTTATCGGCAAAGAATTCAATTGTTCCCAGCAAGATAAGGACGCCAATGGTCCACCAACTGGTGAGGGCGTCCCAGGGTTCACTGAGTTGGATCAAATTTGTGAATTTTGCCAGCAGAGAAACAACAAGCAGGGGAATATAGGCGTTGAGACCTGCGCTGGCTGAAAGACCAAAAGCGGAAAAAATGCTGGTCATGGAATGCTCCTTAAGGATTGAAATGTGTTAAACAGGTTCATAATTATAGTATTTTATCATGCTGTAAAATGGAATGTGACTATTGAATATATCAAAACATGATAAAAAAGGTTGTCATCCTGAGCGAAGTCGAAGGGTCTCTGAGGGGATGCCAAAAAGTAATTCTTCATAATGGTAAATTAAGTACACGACTGGATAAGTGATACGTAGACAGAGCCCAGCTTT
>CAZQSG010000068.1:0-14204 GCA_964595925.1 uncultured Anaerolineaceae bacterium
AACACCCAGACGTTCACCAGATCATGGCTCTCATTGGGGAAAGACCTGAAGAAGTTACTGACATGGATCGCTCGGTCAGCGCTGAAGTGATTGCATCCACCTTCGATGAACCGGTTAAATCTCATGTTCGAACCGCTGAAATTGCATTAAACCGCGCAAAACGTCTCGTAGAAATTGGGAACCATGTGGTGATTCTGATGGACTCGCTTACCAGATTGGCTCGAGCATACAATCTGGTCGTCAGTCCTTCTGGCAGAACACTTTCGGGAGGTATAGATCCTTCTGCACTCTATCCGCCAAAACGTTTTTTTGGTGCCGCCCGAAATCTGGAGGAAGGTGGCTCATTGACCATCATCGCAACGGCTCTAATTGACACAGGCTCTCGTCTGGATGACGTTGTTTATGAAGAATTTAAAGGTACAGGCAACATGGAACTTCATCTCTCACGCCGCCTGCAAGAGCGCCGCATTTTCCCCGCAATCGATATCGAACGCTCTTCAACAAGACGTGAGGAATTACTATTGGGACCAGAAACTCTTAAAAAAGTTTGGCTGATGCGACGCATGTATTTGCAGATGATCGCGCCTCAACCTCATGGCGCGGGTATGGATCAATCCGTTGGTACAGAAGCCATTTTGCAACGAATGGCAAAAGAAAAAACCAATGCGGCATTCCTCGACAACCTGTCGAGAAAAATGTGAAAGGGTTCTCCCTAAAACATGAATGAAAAAAAAGGGAAATCGGTTGTGCGAACCATTCTTGAGGAATGGCTTCCGACAATCACCTGGGGAATCGCTATAGCCCTGGTGGGTTTTATGATTTTTGTTTATTTAAAACCACCTTCAGAATTTATTAACCTGGAAACAACCGAAGAGACAGCGATATCGCCAGGCATTGTTGAGCCCACTCAAACAATCGCTGTTAGTATTCAATTACCGGATATACAACCACCTCAAATAGAGGTTGGTGTTCCCCGCATCGCAAACCCCTTCACAATACAATCTGCTCGTACACGCACCGAAGTTGTTACCTATGAAGTTGAATTTTTGGATTCTATCTTTGGCATTTCAGGAAAATTTAATCTCAAACCCGAAACTCTTCTGTGGGCTAATTACGATGTTCTCAATGATAATCCTGACCTTCTGGCAGTAGGCCAGGTATTAACGATTCTGCCCGTTGACGGAATTCTTCATGAATGGAAGGAGGACGACACGATTGAAAGTGTCGCC
Organism: uncultured Anaerolineaceae bacterium; assembly: GCA_964595925.1. Lineage (GTDB taxonomy): Bacteria > Chloroflexota > Anaerolineae > Anaerolineales > Anaerolineaceae > SpSt-1165. The sequence continues at coordinate 1,230 of CAZQSG010000068.1, forward strand.
AATGAATTCCATGCGGAAGAAAACGATATTCTGTTGTTCAGCGGGAACAACCTTGACCTTACTAATCCTGTGATAGAGCCCGGTGAACTAATCATGATTCCTAATGGATCCCGCGAATTCGTCTCCTGGGTCGTCCCCACCATTCCTATTGGCGCTGCCGGGGTAACAACAACTGTTCTTGGTTCGGGGGGTTGTGTCATTAACGACTTGAGCGCTTATGGGACAGGCAGCTTTGTTTATCCTACATCACAACATCGTCTCTCAGGTAATGATTATTGGTCAGGCCATCTCGCTTTAGATTTTGCGGTTGGCGTGGGTGATCCTGTCTTTGCATCAGATACCGGAGTGGTCATTTACTCAGGGTGGAATTCCACTGGTTATGGGAATATGGTTATGATTGACCATGGTAATGGATATCAAACCTTATACGCCCACCTTTCAAGTACATCTGTGGCTTGTGGTTCCAGCATTTATCAGGGTCAGGTAATCGGGTTTGGAGGCAGCACAGGAAACTCTACCGGGCCCCATCTTCATTTTGAAGTGCGTTACTTTGGCGGGTTCGTTAACCCCTGGTTTGTCCTCCCCTGATCGCAATCTGGTATCATACTTGCAAATTTGATAAGCGTATACCAACCCGCTTGATACTGTATAATGCTTTAGAATACTATTAAGATTAATGATTTACTTTCTTTAGATTAATTGCAAAGGAGTAACGCGGTGAATAAATCCAGAACACAAATGATGGTTGAACGACTCCGGAAGCTTCAAAGTTCTTCACCCGACATCGAAGCATCAGCAATTGTAAGTGTCGATGGCTTGCCCATCGCCTCTTCTCTTCCGCAAGATTTTGAGGAGGACCGTGTATCTGCAATGTCAGCAGCAATGCTGTCCCTTGGTGAGCGAATCGCATCGGAACTCGGACGAGGTCTATTGGATCAAGTCTACATAAGAGGTGAAGATGGTTATGTCATTTTAATGGCAGTTGGTGAAGAAGCAGTTCTGACTGTCCTGGCCCACCAAAATGCAAAACTGGGCCTCATTTTCCTGGATATGCGTCGTGCAGTTGAAGATATCACCGAAATAGTATAGATAGAAAATTTAACAAAGCAACTCAATGATGTATAGAATCCCCCCCAGCGGTCTGTATTACCCAAATAAAATTGCTCTGCTCTCATTAATGACTTTTGAAGAAATAATGGGCAAGCATGGCTTGCACGCAATTCTTAACCTGGCAGGTTTATCTCAATTCATTAATAACTATCCGCCTGATAATCTTGCTAGAGAGTTCGATTTCGCATATTTCTCTGCAATCCATGGAGCCCTCACCGATATGTATGGAGAACGTGGCGCAAGAGGTTTATCTATCCGAGTAGGTCAGACTGTTTTTAATGCTGGGCTCCGCAATTTCGGTGTCCTCGCAGGCGTTAGTGATCTCTCATTCAAGATATTGCCTCTAAAAACCAAGCTGAAAATCGGCTTGCCCGCAATGGCAAAAGTTTTTTCCACTACTAGCGACCAATTTTCAACAGTTCACGACTCTGGCGATCATTATATCTACACAATGCACAAATGCCCGGTATGTTGGGGACGTACTTCGGAGAAACCATGTTGCTATACAGCTATCGGTCTCTTGCAAGGGGGGTTGAAATGGGTCTCTCAGGGTTATGAATTCAAGGTGGTTCAAACAACCTGTCACGCAACTGGTGATGAAAATTGCCAGATCGCAATTTATAAAGACCCGATTTCTGTACCAAAATAAAGAATCCATCTCACGAATCATAACCAGCATGATCATAAATTGAATATAATCCTGTTTTAATTTTTTATGCCACTCAACAATTAAAAATCTGTTTCACTTATGGATAATCTGGACTTAATGGAAGTAACTCACCTTTCGTAAGCAATGTTATCGTATCATCAATCAGACGCATCCTGCCAACTGAGAGCAGCTCCTCATTTATATCGTTAATCTGAACAGGAACAATGACAGTTTGTCCGCCATTGCCAGAGAATGCCTCTGGTAAAACCATCTGGATTGTGCCCATCACATCCATCGAAATGGTAGCAGCCCACCACTCTTGAACCCCTTCTGGCGGAATTTCCTCTCCAATCATTACAACATTTTGTTCACTCAATGCCCGGATCACTTCATCCGAACCGGCTTCCGATGAGAGATACATAACATATACAATATAACTCTGATTCAAAGTTGTATAGGCATTTAACCAATCATCTGAATTACTGTTCGATGAAAGAGACGAAATCACAGGAAAAAGAGTAACTGGCATATAAACTGAGGCACATCTGCCGCAATAATAAGCAGCACCATTTACAAATGCTTCTTGAAGCAATGTGCCCGTTTCCGCGTCATCCCATGGCAATAAACCTCCCAGACGCCAATCCTGTGCTGCCAGAACTCCCACATACCCGGCTACAAATGTTTGATGCAAACGATTTAGTTGAATGACACTCAGATTCCCATTTCCTGTTAATGAATCTTCTGATAAAACAAGTAGGTTCAGATCTGGATTTGCTTCTTGAATTTCATTTAAATTGGCGGGTGCCTTTAAAAAAACGACCCCGAGCCAATCCTCTTGAATATCCGTCATAGCTACCGCTTCACGAACATCAAGAACATAGCCCTCTCCTGCGGTCCAGGTTAGTAGAAAATCCAGTACTTCCTGATAAAGATCATCTTGAGCTTCAAGAGGAACAGATAAAACTACTTTCTCCAGCACAGGTTCGGGGACTGGAACACTGGTCTCAGTAGGTATTACCGTTGATGTTGCAACTTCAATAACCGCAGTAGACTGAGTTTCCTCCTCCTCGGGTACGTTTGTATTACATGCCGCAAGAAGCAATATAAAAATCATGACAGCGATATTGAATAAATAACTTTGTCTGGTTTGTACCTTCAATGATTTACCTCGTACTCGATTAATAAAAGAAACTTTCATGACTTTATTCTTCTTTGTGTAATTTAAAATAAGGGTGATCGCTAGGCTGAAGATGGTACAGAGCCAATTCTGCAGGACAATTGATACGAATATAAGGCTTGCTTCTGCCAAGACCCCGGCAAGTATACAACATCATATCATCTACTTGATAAAATCCTCGCGGGTATTTTTGGCCCAACCACGGTAAAACTGGAGAATAACCACCCGGCAAACAAACCTGCCCGCCATGAGAATGCCCAGATAGTTGTAGGAAAAATCGCTCCGTTGCAGCGCATTCTGGCGCCACGTCTGGCACATGAACCATTAATATTGCCGGACCGTCTTCAGGCAGCATGGATAGCAGAGAATGCATATCATCCTGAGATTCATACACACTTCCCAATCCTGCAATATAGAAATGTTCGTCACCAACTGAAAAATCATAAAAATCATTCTGCAACAATCGGACACCAAGATCAAACAAGGGTTTAAAGGTATTTTCACCACCATCCCATATATCATGATTTCCCATTACCATCAGAACAGGAACTCTATCAACAAAGTGTTTAAAAAATGCGATAAGATCTCTAATTTCCGAAGTGTGGTAAGTAAGATCACCTGTAACCAACATCACGTCAAAAGATAAGGCATCCAACGTGGCCTTTATATCTTCTAAACGATCACTGGTCATCCATTCGGAGATATGAATATCTGTTAAATGAATCAGACTCAAACCGGTAATAATTTGTGGTAATCCCTTGACACCAACATCCCATTCAGTTTTCTCAATCCAATTCGGCATAGAAGGTTTCCTCTGACATCCTATGAGAGATGCGAATAATGCGGATATGACTAATAGCCCCTTTTTTAGAAACGATCTTCGTGAGATTGATTGGCGGCTAGGCAGATTACTCATTCTTGTATTCTACCATTGTAAATGACAACGAGCAAAAACATGGAAAGCCATGCTTTTTGCTCGTTGTCATTTTTTTGTCATACTATTTTTTTAAAATTGATGTAATTATTTATTGAATTTGTGAACATACATTCTGATCATAGATCATCAAAGACTGATAGAATCGTGAAACCCAAACACCAGTTCCTGGTTCTTTCATGTTCAACAAACGGTAAATCAGCTTATCTGGTTCTTCAGGTACCCAAACATCCAAATCAGTGGGAACATCCTCAAACAAAGGAGCTTCCCAAATTGGCGTCAAATTAGGCACAAGAATGAACCACGTGGGACCAGGTTTCAACGCAAATGGATCACCATTTTCATCGATAAAACGAATCGGCCGCAAAGCACCTGTTTCTACTTCAAATTCGCCATTCCGTGTCGTCCAATTCACGTCATATTTTTTCCCGTCACGGAATATTACTGCCGGCATTGCGCCAATACTTAACAAATCTACATCAAATGCTTTTTCAGTACAATAGCGATGATTTACATACAGCAAAACAACATTGCTCACATCCACTACTTGATTATCGAGACGGTCTGCGAGTTTGACAAAAGTTTTCCCATCTGCCTGATCCGCATATCGATAATAAGAACCAGTCATTTCATCATAACGCCACGCAATTTGGTTTTGGATGTTATAAATAAACCAGAAGGTTTCGCCTGGTACTCCGCCTTGAGGGGGTGTGGCATCAAACAAATTTCCACTTAGCGAACCCGAAACCAATCCCCCAACATATTGTGCTGCGATCTCCTGCAATTGCCCAGCAGGCATCATCGCGCTATTTATATTGTCAGGATCACTACCAAAAACATTTGTTACTTTGTCTAAATTCTGAGACACCCCTGCAAAAGCTGAAGCCATCACCAGGAAACCATTATTGATCTTGCGGATACTTTCATAAGGCAGCCGCCCAGATCGAATTGGGCCGATTGAATCTGCTCCCGAATTTTCGATGGCAAGATCATCACCGCCATCGTTCCCTTCTTGTGAACCACCAGGAAATTCACCATAGAATAACGTCAAAAAACGTGACATCCCCTGCCCAATGTATATCTCATAAATAAGAGAGGCGGAACCAATTCCAGCTTGAGGGCGTGCAGTTATTGGCCAATTCGTTATCGAAACCAGGGCAGGTAAAAAGTTAAGTGTTTCTGGATCCTTAACATATTTCCCGGTCAACATATTAACACCTTCTGGAAAGTCCTTAGAATCCGGTCCAAATGGCCCCGTTTCTCTCGTCTCTTCTGTTGAGATTGGTTCAGGTGTTATTGTAACTGTTGGTTCTGGTTCTAAAGTTGGCTTACTAATGATTACTTCTGTTGGCACTTCACCAGGCACTTCAGTCAATGTTGAAGTCGGCTCTTCCTGATACTCCTCCTGTTCCATTTCCACCATTGCAAGTTCAGGTTTCGCCCCGATATTTCTGAAGAAATCTATCCCGAAAAACCCTTCAACTGAAAAGATACCAAAGAAAAAAAGAAGAAGAATTACCAGAATAAGGCCTAAACTTCCACCAATTAGCAACTTTTTCATTTGATTTGACATATTATTTTCCCATAGAAATATAATTATCGATTATGCTGCTTAGCAAAATAAGCATGATTAATATCATTATACTCGACAAAATAAAGCTGGCATTTACAATAGTGTAATCTTGAAATCACTGAAAGTGCGACTTACTTTGATCTATTAATGCTTCACTCAAAAATCAATCGGCAAGCAATACCAGAGCTCTTGATGCCACCCCTGTCTAAGCCAGGAATTAGAACAGGTTATGATAAGGAGATAAAAATGTATGAAAGGCCCTGATCGATTTAATTTGTTGCTTTTAAATTCCCGCCACACACTTTTGCTATTGACGAAGCGGTTAGGTTATAATACATTTAAGTTGCTGTCATTAAATTGATCAATGATTAAGTTCTATTCAGTCCTAAGAAAAACAGGAAGCTATATGAAATCTATACCCAAGCCCGATATTAATCCTGATGAAATTCGTCAAACCAATGAATTTCATCGCCATAAAAAGCAAAGATTCTGGCAGATATATTTCCCCATGATCATTACTGTTGGGGTTCTGGCTGCGGTAATGACGCTAACAATCCTGGCGATTACAGCAAACCCTGACATGAATAGCAAATGGGCCAGTTTGATATTGATGATTTCTATAACTGTCATCAGCATATTTGCACTTGCAATTGCTGCCTTGCTCATCTATATCTCCATCTCATTAAGCAAGGGAATCAAAGCCACTCCCACATATACTAATATGGCCAAATTCTACACTGATTTTCTGAATACAAAAGTAAAAGCAATTTCAGAAAAAATCACCAACCCACTCATAAAAATAAGTGGCTGGGCTCAAGGTGCAAAAACACTATTTCAACAAAGAAAACCTAAAAAGAAGGAATGAATTCTTAAAAAGAAAGGGTCAAAAAATGGAAAACTCAGTTAAACTCGTAAATCAAAAGCAAGAAATGAGCCGTGAAAAGAAGAATTGGACGACCAGGACATTTGTAATTGGCGGTATCCTTGGAACCATCATTGGTCTGATTGGCGCCTATATTCTGGTTCAGAATACAGATGAAGATAGCACTAATAATCTGACTCCCGCAACTGGTGTCCAGCTGGGTCTCGGTATTCTAGGCGCCTTACGTGTCCTAACTCATTAATTCCGTCATAGTACCTCATGGAATTAAGTGCAATTATTCGATATTTAATCGCGGGTGCCCTCACCCGCGATTATGTTATTCTCCCCAACCACAGCGTTCTTGAAGATATCCCGGGCGGGGACGCACTGTATACTGCTATTGGATTAAACTTATGGGATGACCAGATTGCACTGATCAGTCGAGTCAGCCAGGATTACCCGCAAGCATGGATAGATGAACTCTCAAAACATGGTGTTTCTATTTCTGGGATTCAGCGAGCTAAAGAAGACTTTGATCAACGCTCATTCATTGCTTATCCTGAAATAAACATAAAAAGGACGACATCGCCAACCTCTCATTATGCAAGAATAAACCATAAATTCCCAGGCACTTTGCTTGGTTATGCAAATAAAAAATCGACTGTGGATCAACTGAATAAACCTCCTCAAAGTCAAATTCATCTAAAAGATATCCCTCAAACCTACTTTGATGCCTCCATTGCGCACATCTGCCCGATGAAGATTGAGATGCAAAGACAGCTGATTTATATGATGGCACAAGAAAATATCAGTAGAATTTCCCTTCGTCCTCATAAAAGTTATATGGATCCATCACACTGGAATGAAACTCATGATTTATTTAAAAACATCTCAACATTGATCATCTCTGAAGACAAACTGAGGAACCTTTTCCATAATCGCATGGACAATTTATTGGATATAGTCAATCACCTTGGTGAGAACGGAAGCGAAATTATTGTTGTATTGATGAAAAACCAAAGCCAACTCGTTTATGACAAGATATTGGACAAAGTCTGGGAAATTCCTCAATATCCTTTCACACGCCCAGTGAACCCAACAGGAACCCGGGCAGCGTTCGCAGGCGGATTCCTTGCTGGTTACCGTCAGACTTACAACGTCCTTGAAGCTGCTTTAATGGGCAATGTCTCTGCCGCTATTGTACTGGAAGTAAAAAAGCCCTTTGACGCTTTCAATTTCCTTCCAGCGTTAAAAGACGAAAGGCTGCACGTCCTGAGAGGGTTATCTAAAGAATTATAAACTAGCGAATTCTTTCATTTCAAACCAAGTACTTCATAAACAAGAAGCGGCTTTTGCTTCCCTTTTGCAGAAATAGGATCGACTGGTTTCACATTAATACGGTGTTTTACCAGTCGAAACAAGGTTTCAGTAATTAATATTTGCCCTGCTTTCGCGTTTTCCTGCACCTTTTTGCCGTATTCACACTATCACCAATCGCTGTACATTCAAGCCGCTGCTTTGTACCTACCAATCCAAGCATTGCTTCTCCAACATGGATACCGATGCCAAAGTTTAATTGCTAGTCTGTTGGAATCCCGCTGTGGAAGCGAGTTACTTGCTTTTAAATCGCTAATACCGCTCGAATAGCACGCATAGGATGGTCCTCCTGCTGAATGGGAGCATTAAACCACGCCATTACTGCGTCCCCCTGAGATTAATCTATTGTGCCCTCTTCTGACAAAATTGCATCCACAGCGTGTGCAAGATGTAAATTAAGTAATTCAAATAAACGATCTGGTGATGTCTTTTCACTGAAACTCGTAAATCCTCGAATATCAGCAAATAGTGTTGTTAACTCAACACGCTTCCCAGTAAGATCAAGGTGCTCTGGATCTAGTTGATCAATCACTGCGGAAGAAACCATGCGCTCAAATAAACGCCTTTGAACCTTCAATTTTCGTGTTTCGGTCTCATCCTCTATGACGACTGCCACGCCTTGCACAGTTTCTTCTTTATCACAAGAGGAGCAAATGAAAACCTTAAATCTACCCGCCCTCGCGTAGTTGTGTTCTCAATTGCTTCAATTCCTGTTGAAGTGATTCCTAATTCAATTGTTCGCTTTAAATAATACTGAATTATGTCTGTCAATCCCGGGAATAATTCATCCATCTGCTTACCTACAACTTGCTGGTTTTCACTTCCCAAGATGCTACTCGCTGCTGGATTGCATAATTGAATGGTCTGCTCGGTGTCCGTCATTATTACACCGCTTGCCATTGAATTGAAAACACTATCCATCAAGTTTTTTAATTCAGTCACTTCTTCTAATGCTTGTTTAAGAGAATTAAACAAGCGTGCGTTTTCAATGGCAATTGCAGCCTGATTAGCAAAAGCCTGCAATGCACTTAAATCACTCTCCGTAAATAGGCCGCTGCGCAGTCGGTTGTCAGCATAGATTACACCGATTAGTTCCTGCTTAAGAATCAAAGGCACACACACATAATAGATCGAAGACTACAAGCAACAACGCTCTCCTGACCAAAAAAACGAGGATCTTCCTGTGCATTCGTAGTTAGAACAGGTTCGTTTCTCTCAACTACTCGGGAAATGACTGTACTGCTGAATGAAATTTCTTCTTCTTCCAGAGTTTCCTTTTCCCAGTTCCTTGCAACTTGTATATTTAAATTTCCATCATTCTCTCGAAGCATCAGAAATCCGCGTTCAGCTGAAGTTAATCCAATGATATTATCCATGACAACTTGCAACACTTCATCAAGATCCAGTGAGGAATTAATCAATTGTCCGGTCTTGACCAATGTGCGGAAGTTCTGGCGCTCAGCTTCAAGCGCCTGAGCAAATTTTTTCCATCTGCCGATATTGTTTAAGCAGTCCAGATATTTCTTCCAACAAAGAATCTTTGGACGCCATTCCAGAAAATTCATGAATGATTTCCTGAACCCCTTTCAATTGGACAATTGAACGAATAATCGCCGATGTGAGAAGGAAATAAGTTAATGATTCTGTTTGTTTTAACGCCATAGTTAATACCTTTATAACAAAAATAAGTGTACAATAAAATGGGTAACCGAATAATAAATATACAGACTTTAGCCAAAAGAAAACCAATTTTAGGTAATTCTCTCTCATAGGAAAATTTTAAAATGGAAAACCTTTTAACTTTTGAATCTTCAATAGCCGTATGGCTGCAATCAACTCTGCCATTTCTTGAACCTATAATGCAATTCCTCTCTTTGTTAGGCGATGAATTTTTTTACATGGCAATCCTCCCGCTCTTTGTATGGTGCATAAATTACGCAATGGGGCTTCGTTTGGGAGTAATGTTAATGCTCACCAGCATTACAAATATGATTGCAAAAATTAGCTTCCACACACCACGCCCTTATTGGGTTGATACAAGAGTGCTGGCAATGCGTACCGAATCATCCTTTGGAATGCCTTCAGGTCATGCACAGAATGCGGCAGCAATGTGGGGTATATTTGCGGCAAACACTCAAAACAAATGGATTTCAAGAATTTGCTATTTTTTGATTTTCTTGATAGGCTTTTCCCGCGTCTATTTAGGTGTTCATTATATTCACGATATTCTCTTGGGATGGTTCTTTGGTTTTCTCCTTATCATTTTATTTTGGCTTTTCGAGAAAAAAATTGTCGCTCGTTATTTACAATTGAAGCAAACTGAAAAAATCTCGCTTGCGCTCGTTCTTTCTCTCGGAACGATCTTTATAACAATGATACTTCTGATGTTGATTGGCAACTGGTCACTCCCTGTTGAATGGGTGAATAATGCTGCTGCCGCCAGTCCCGGAAATATCATCAACCCGCTCTCTAAAGAAGGGGTATTTACCTTGGCTGGAACATTCGGTGGCCTGATGATCGGGCTTGCCCTCTTTCTCGATAAGCATGAAGGAACACCAAATGTGGAAGGAACAATAGTCCAGAAGGCACTTCGATACCTCGTAGGAATCGTTGGAATTATGATAATTTATACAGGATTAAAACTCATCCTTCCTGATGGCGAATCCTCTATCGCTCTGGTTGCTCGTTTTCTACGCTATAGCTTATTGGGATATTGGATAGCTGGCGGAGCTCCAGAGGTTTTTGTCAGAATTAAACTAATCAGTATCAAAAAACTCCCTGTTTCGAAGTAAAATAGAAGGTAGAAGGAATAACTAATTAAAAAGGAGTATATATCAATGAAAAAGTTTGGGTACTTCAGTCTCGGAACATTTATTGGCGCAATAATCTCAGGTATTCTGGTTCTATTATTTACACCAGAGTCAGGTAAGCAATTGCAAGATGATATCTCATATAAAATTCAGGAAACCATTGATACAATAAAAGAAGCCAGCGAATTGCGGCAAGAGGAATTAAAATCAGAGTTGGAAATACTGAGGCAGGGCAAAACCATTAAAATCGAATCTGTAGAATAACTGAATTAAGATCAATCAAGAAACCAACCTCATATCCGAAGTTTTCTACCAGATTTGAGGTTGGTTGTTTTTATTTGCAGGGCCAAGGCAATATACTGTAAAACTCCAAATTAATTTACTCTTGGCTTCAAGAGCAAATTTTTGACTCCTCTGATATGAAACAACATCAATAATATAAAAACAGCAATATAGAAATAAAAAATCGGACGAAGCACCTTGGAAGCGAGGACAACGTGAACGATGATGCCCCCAATAGCAACATAGTACCCATAATGGAGTTTTCGCCAGAGTGCATGGTGGCTTTTCCGCCATTTGTCTCCAGACGTCAATTGAACAACCAGCAAAGCAATAATCGCCAGGTCGCCAAATAGAATGAATGGCTGGCTGGAAACAGCAAACAAAATCTGACTGACATTGAAACCATAGCTTAGTAAGAAGACAAATAAATGGGACACTGCATAAATCACACCAAATAAACCAAAAATACGATGGAGAAAAAAGCCTTTCGGTATTTTATAATCCTTCAAAAGTACCGAAAACACGGTTAGAAGAAGCATTACAATAGCAGAATGTCCTAACCAACTCATGATTTCAATATAAACAAAACCAAAAAGATTGTCCGTCAGTAAATTATAGGCAATCCAAAAAAAGGTGAAAGATGATAGAAATGCTGCAATGATACGGATACCTTTTTTTGTCAGCTTCATTTAATCTCTCCTTGAGCTACTTAGAACCACTTTGTTAAATCCATACCCTCATAGAGGTTCGTTACCTCTTCTTCATACCCATTAAACAACAACGTATCCATCCGATTGATCCCTGAGCCTACCAAAGTTTCGGTCACCTGAGACCAGCGAGGATGAGGTACATTCGGGTTTACATTCGCATAAAACCCGTATTCTTTGGGAGCATAGCTGTTCCAAAAAGTGAGGGGCATATCTTTTACAAGTTTAATCTTGACAATTGATTTAATACTTTTAAAACCATATTTCCAGGGGACGACCAGCCGAATGGGGGCACCATTTTGAGGCAGCAATTGCTTCCCATATAAACCGGTTGAAAGAATGGTCAAATCGTTCATTGCTTCATCCAGGCGCAGCCCTTCCACATAGGGAAATTCGAAATTTCCGCGGTTCGTTTGGGGCATATGTTCCTTATCAACAATGGTTTCAAAATAAACATATTTCGCATCTGTGGTTGGTTCAACCATTTCAATTAACTTTCTTAATGGAAAACCCAACCATGGGATAATCATTGTCCACGTTTCAACACAGCGCATTCGATAAATCCGCTCTTCTTCTTCAAACAGGCTATAAATATCTTCCATTGTAAAGATTTTTGGTTTATTCACGAACCCGCTCACCTCAATCTCCCACGGGGAGAAGGGAAAATCTTTAGAAGATGAAGCTACAGCCCCCTTGTTAAGGTTAAATTCATAATAGTTGTTGTAATTGATCACGTCTTCATATCGAGTTAGTTCATTTCCCAAATCATCGGTGGGCATACTGGCAAAGGGTTCAACTTCTGCTGCTCCTGTGGGTTTTACTTCTTCAAAAGAACTCCCCGTTTCAGCTGGAGCAGTGCCTTCCATCGTGGATTGATTATTTTCTCCAAGATTTACAGCGCAAGAAGCCAGTGCAGCGCTTCCGGCAGCAAAACCAATCAGTTTCAGAAATTCTCTACGCGACTGATAGATATGTTCGGGTGTAATTTGCGAGGAGGGAATTTTTTTCATAGCATCTCCAATCTGCTTATACTAAACATTATAGTAGCATTATACTATAAATATCTTATTATTTATTTACACTGACCTTCAAAATCCACATGTAAAGCAATAACCTCCTGATGATGATTCAATCAGAAAGCTATTATGGTTGAATAAACCTCAACGATCTCGTTGAGGTTTATTTTATGCTAACAGTAGTTACTCAAATGAAATTTGATATTGAGCCGGTGTCCTCGTGTATCTTGTTGCCCCACTGATTACCAATACAACAGACTCGACAGGCCCATCAAACTCCAACGAATATTCTGTGGTTTGACTGGGGTTCAAATCCAACGGGATTACCTCAACATGACCATCTCTGTGAGTTTCAATAACGGTAACCAGATACTGCTGAGGAAGATAATTATCAATCCGAACAAAACCTTCATCTTGCCAACCGCCATTATCTATCTCGAAATCAGTAGAATAATCAATCATGGGAACAGAAAAATCG
>CAZQSG010000069.1:0-14049 GCA_964595925.1 uncultured Anaerolineaceae bacterium
GTTGGTTTAGCCAACTGCATGCGGCGGGCGCGTTCAACAGCAGGGTGGGGTACGTCACCATCTCCGCCAATTTCATTAGAAGTATCCACAATCACAACACGTTTAGTCTCGGCCAGCACACGCGCAGCCTCACGCAGCATGGTGGTTTTACCGATCCCAGGTTTTCCAAGAATGAGAATACTCTTGCCCGATTCTACCAGATCCTGAATAATATCGAGGGTGCCATAAACAGCCCGCCCCACCCGACAGGTGAGACCCACGATATGACCGCGCCGGCTGCGAATAGCGGAAATTCGATGTAATGTCCGCTCAATACCTGCCCGGTTGTCGTCGTCAAATTCACCAATATTGTCTACGATGAATTGAATCTGCTCCGAAGTGACTTCATTTTCGCTAAGCTGAACCTCGCCATCACTATATCGGGCAAAAGGAATTCGCCCAAGATCCATGATAACTTCGATCAATTCATGTGAGTTGTTTTGTTTCTCAATAGCTTCGACCATTTCGGGCGGTAGCTTTGCCAATAAAACATCTAGATTATCCGTTATTTTTTTCTGTTCATTCATCATTAAATGTATTCTACTTTTTTCCTTTATTTTCATCAACCTACATTTTAATCGATTTTCCCCCATCCGGCTTAATCCAAATGAATTAAACCAAAGCAAGTTTTCAATTTACTCTCCTGTTATCAGTGCCTTCTCTGCGCGAACGAGTCATTGTTCGAAATGTGTTGGGTGGACACGTGCCCTTTCCAAAGGGCGTAAGAGCGCTTCCGTCTCTTTAACACGCAGTGGCTGTGCCAGATAACGTACCATCAAAGTGCGCAATGAAATCACTTCTGCATCCAGTTCATACAACGTAGATTCAATCCAACCCATATACGACGGCAGAGCAATATAAACTGGACGTCCGAGCAAAGGAACAAATTGATGTATTGCATCATAAAGCACCGCAGCAACGTTCTCAACAGCTGGATGCAGTAATGGTTTGAGATAGATGCCTTGCAGCCCAACAACACTTTTTAAAAATCCAAGAATCTCTCCATCCTGCCAATATACCAATCCCTTCCTTGTTTCATAATTCTCCGATTGAGCGGCCTGTGCCAGCGGTGGAATCAGGGAATAATTCAGATGCTGGATCGCAGTATGATTGATCTCTTCAGAAACTTCCCATCCGCTGCGGCGGCTGCGATGAAAATCAAAGCGGGGCTGCAAGGACCATATCCGCAGACGGTCATAAACTCGAAATCCCTGTTTCTGAAGTGTGGAAAATACCGCTTCACCCACTTCAACCTCGGCAAGAACGTTGAGAGCACCACGATTGGTGGCTTGATGACAGAGCTCTTTGATAACGTCACCCATCGCACTGGTTCCTCCCAGAGGTTTCGGCATTAAAAGATCAAGGTGGGCTTTGCAGTTCGCACTGCTGATAGAGAGTTGTCCGATTAGTTTCTTTTTGTAATGGTTATCATCATCATTGACCACCAGAAATACTTCCCGATCGGGGTCTAGTTGATCAATCAACAAAGAGACTCCCATCATGGAGTTTCCCCGTGTCAGGTCAAGAGCACAATCAAGACTGATGACTTGATTGCGGTAGTTATAAAATGTAGACAGATCATAAAGATTGAATGGGCGCATTTGGCATCACACCTGCTTACAATGAAACCATAAGCTTTCGTTTCACAATCATTCCTTCGGCATTGGGTTGTATATGATTTGGCACTGGAAGAGAAATTACAACACAATTTGATTAATTGTATCATAGGGGTTGCGGTTTTGGGTCGTTTTATCTAATGCTCTAAGTCAATTATGCTAGGGAAAAAATAAAATCACAAATAATGAGTTTGCTACAAAATCAAGACGAAATAGAAAAGCCCTACTGTGTGGCAGGAGCAGGAATGGGTTGCCATTGAGATTCTTGTTGGTTCATCGGAAATCATGGAGGAGGAAGGGTTTGGGGTTATTCGATTGTGTATGAGAAGCCATCGAAGATGAGGAGTTTTTTTCGTACTTTTTCGTTCAACAAGGCATTTTGCAAGAGACGATTGCCTGGAAAGAGTCATCAGGGTCATCGAATCTTCCGCGAAGAGTGGATTCAGGATGATTCCACTAACTGTTTGACATTCGATTCAATTTCGAGTTAATATTCACATTAAAGCCGTGTACAATGGAAGTAGATTCATTTATTTTATGATGAGAGAAAGCTGGGGGGAAAGACGAAATCATGATGCGTCCTTTCCTCATCATCGCCTTTTGTTAACACTTGAGTGCTGATTGTCTATAGCTGGGAGATCAAGAGAAAGCAGAGGTGAATAGAATCGTTCAAGGGATTTTTCATGAAACGTAGACGCACAATCTACTTAATACGAATCACGCTGGGTATGGCTATGCTATTAGCCTCTTGTTCTGGCATTCCTGCTGCAACAAAGGAACCACCAGAAGTCGTTGAAACGCAAAAAGTAGATCAATTATTTCTTAATTTGTACGTACAGCTCGGAGGAATTGAAACATTTGGCCCCCCGCTATCTGATGCTGTCTGGGAAGAAACCTGTGTCTGTCAACCGATGATGAACGCTGAGTTTTGTTATGACCTGACAAAAGAAGGTGGGGATGCTTATTTCTTTGCTCCGCTGGTACGTGAGGCAAACCTGTTGCTTCCAATCTCAAAAGAACTGCCTCCGCAACAAGGCGACAAACTGGTGAATGGGTTTACTATTCTGACTGAATTTATACCCCTTTATGAACAACTCTATGGAACGGTCTTCACTGGACAGCCACTTGGCGAAGCACGAATTAATTATGAGAATAACCATGTGGAGCAATATTTCGAGAATATTATTATCGCTCGCGATCTTGACGCTGATAATGGGCAGCCTTATCTGATGCCCGTTTCTTGTACTTCCTCTCCTCAATATTGTTTATCCGATGCCTCTTTTGAACAACCCATTCCCGTTATCCAGAAAAAGTCGTCACCATTTGGTGCGCTGTTGAGTCGCATCAACGGACAGGATTTTGGTGAGCCGCTGACAAAACCATTTCTCAATAATGATGACCAATTGATGCAGATATTCGAATCTATTGTTGTAGTTTCTCCTCCTGATCAAATTAATACCGCCCATATTTATTCTCTGCCAGATGAAATGGATATGATCCGAATGGAACCTGTGGCACAGCGTCTGGGAGAATTATCAATGGTTTCTTTTTATCCAACAGAAGAGAACGGTGATGGCTTTCATGTTCCGGTTTTGTTTGATGACTTTGTCGGTGCCCATGGAGGAAGAAATATTTCGGGGGCTCCCATCGCTGAGGCTGTCTATTATGATGACGACACGATGCGCCAGTGTTTTGAGAGCTATTGTCTTGATTATCAACAGCAGGGCGGAGTGCAAATTGTGACAATGGCGCCCCTTGGCGCCTGGTACCTTGACCGGGAACTGGAGGCGGGACGCATTTCCCCTGAAGTTCTTCTCGGCAAATGGTTGAAATCAGAAGACCTGCTGATTGGATTTGGTGAACAGTGGGATGTTCTTCCGCCTGATACTGAGCAGTTTTTGATCGTTTCGATTCAAGAGCTTGAAAACACTAAGCCTGTCTCTGGTATCGGTGGCAAGGTGTGGTTGACATTAGAAAGTGGACAGGTCGAGGAATTCCTACTGCCCGAAACAAATTCTGATGGGATCAGCTTTGTAACCATTCCGGCATCGTTCGCGTCAGAAAATGGAGCTGTCCTGCGTTATGAAATCTGGCTTCACCTTTCGAGCGGTGAAGATATTTATCATACAGGCGCCTATGTGGTTCATGAAACCAACACTCCCTGATATTTCTATCACCAGAAAAAACGGGAATTTGCAAAGATCGATATGTGCAAATTCTTCATGAAGGTGGGCAGTTTCTTGATTGTTTATTCTTCCGGCAAATTTTCCAGCCGCAAACCGTGGCCACGGACAGTAACCACATATTCATGATTCTCATCCATCTCAGCCAGGCGTTCCCGCAGGCGGCGTACAAGGGCATCTAAGGCCTGCTCCGAGATTCCCAGCGCATCCTGCCCCCAGACGGATGTGATGAGGTCGGCGCGGGAAACCACTTCCCCAGGTGCTTTATAGAGCTGTTCCAGTAAGCGGAACTGGTTGCCTGAGAGAGGCGGTTCCAATTCTTCTTCCCGAATCCAAATTCGCCGGGCACGTGCATCCAATCGTAAGAGGCCGTGTGTTTCCTGCATGCTTTGTGGGGATGAGAATGCTGTCAGTGTGGATAGATCACTGAAATCAAGCGGTAAGGTGGCATCTGAACTGAGATAGACAAAATCCTGTACGAGAGCAACCTGGATCATGTCGCCATCCAATAGATATTTTGGTTCTTCAACGCGTTCACCATTGCGATAAGTACCATTTTTACTGCCCAGATCTTCAAGCAGCACGCCTTGTTTATCCTGCGTCAGGCGGGCATGATAACGAGACACTTCGCGGGTTGGAATGGAAATATCGCAAGTTGGGTCACGTCCTATTAAAAGCGATTCATGAAGCTCCCATCGCTTGCCATTTAATGGGCCTGTTTGTCCAATTAATAATGGTTGTTCAGTACCAACGTAATTCATTATTTATCTCCTCATAAAGAAATAACCTTGTTCAAGTACCGAATAAAAATGATAAATTTTTCGAAAGTTATCCGGTGGACAACAAGAGAGAAGGGAAATGATAAGACTTAGAGGAAAATCTCTCTGTTTTATTATTTATAAATTCCTAAGGTATAATAATAACAAAAATATTCAAATTAATATAGCAAGCTGCGGCTATGTCAAAAGCCGCTCTGAATAAGGATGTGTTTAAAAAGCATTATCCTTTTCAATTGTCCGTTTTTCGGGCATAATGTATGTTTGTTATTGTTATTATATACTGTTAAGCGAGAAGAAGTTAAATGTCAATACCATTAAAAACCGAAACGCTCCTGAAGGGGCGTTATGAAATACGCCGTGTCATCGGCCAGGGCGGGGCTGGGTGTATCTACCTTTCCAATGATACCCGTCTCGAGGGCCGCCAATGTGCCTTAAAAGAAGTAGAACACGATCTTTCACTTCCGTCTGAGCTGCTGCAGGAAGCCCGTGATCAATTCATGCGTGAGGCCACCGTGTTGGCACGTCTTGATCATCCGAACCTTCCTAAGGTTTCAGACTTTTTCTCACTCGAACAGCGCGATTATCTGGTGATGGATTATGTCCCCGGCAAAGATTTGCGGACATTAATGATTGAATCCCGGCAGCAGAATCTTTTTCTAGATGAAGAAGAAGTGCTGAACTGGGCCAATCAATTGGCTGATGCACTCAGTTATTTACATAATCAAGAAACACCCATTCTGCACCGTGATATAAAACCTTCGAACTTGAAAGTGACCCCCAGCGGGTTGGTTAAATTGGTCGATTTCGGCCTGGTCAAAGTCGCAGTCCCGGGTGAAGTTACACTGACGATTGTGCAGGGGCAGGGTACTGCCATTTATACTCCGCTGGAGCAATATGGCGGTGATAATACACATACAGATGTGCGTTCCGATATCTATTCTTTTGGTGCGACCCTCTATCACCTGTTAACGAACGTGGCCCCTCCGATAGCACGAGAACGATTCCTTAATCCAGACTCGCTGGTATCTCCTTCAGAAATCAATCCTGCGATCAGCTTCCGCAGCGAACAAGCCATTCTCTGGGCTCTGGCAATGCACCCTGACAATCGTCCCGAATCGATTGAAGTTTTCAAAGATGCCCTGCTTGGCAGTGCTAAGCTTGATCTTCGCCCAAGGACAGGCTCTTTGCAGCGCAGAGGACCCCGTCCAGCGAATTTCTATGTCAATCTGCTGCAGCAATTATTCAGCTCCCGCACAGAACAAATCCTGTGGGCTGCCGCGGGGGGAGCCATGGTGATCAGTCTGCTGCTGACAGTACTGCTCTAAAGTATTCCGCTGAAAATTTTTGATATTAAGTACCACCAATATCAGTCTACTTCCTGATGCACATTTGAAGCAAGTGTCCTGATGTTGCGATGTGGACAGAGCGGTAAGGATGATTTTTAACTGTATATCATGTAGCAGGATCATCGGGTGAATAACCAGGAAACAGCAAGAAGATGACCGTAAAAATATTCTCTATTTGCGTATAATTGAATTCTATGAACTTACAAACCGACAACCCCCCTATTAAAAACCGAAATAGCTCCCGCAAAATCATCATCACCTTGCTGTTGAGTATCTTTGTATGCTGCCTGTGCAGTCCAATCATAATGCTCTTTCTTGGGCGTTTTCTTCTTGTCAATGACCGCCTTCAACCGGCTGACGTTGTTGTGGCGCTAGGCGGGGATGCGACCCTGGATCGCCTCGAGATGGCTGTCGAACTATATCATGATGGACTGGCTGACGCACTCATTATTACTGAAACCACAGCAACAGTTTATACTGGTCAGCAGGAAAGTCTCTATCTGCGCAATCAGGCTATGGCAATGGGGGTTCCCGAAAATGCAATTTTTGTCACTGAGGTTAATGCCACCAGCACATGGGATGAAGCACGGGCAGTGCGCAAGTTGATGCTGCAAAATAATTGGACTTCCTGCATCGCGGTCACCGATCCCTATCATACCCGCCGTGTTAAAATTGCTTTCACGCAGGATTTTAAAGCCCATGGCCTGAATGTGAGTGTTATCTACACCCCAGATCACTGGTACCGCCCCAGCACATGGTTTCTAACTGGGAAGGGGCGTCAGACCACTTTGTTAGAATATGTCAAAATATTGGGTCAGCTCTTTGGCTTTGAAAATTATGAATTGAAATGAGAATTTTCAATCACCTGCCGCGGTTCTCCCTGCTGAGAGAAATACTTTTTAGTCTGCCAATTTTCCATTTCGTTAAATTTGGTGATTCTTTAGTTTTCGACTCCTTTTGATATTCCCTACACAACTGAATTTTTAATAATTTATTAACCTCCCTTTTCCCTATACAGAGGTAAAATCAAATTTGATAAACTGATTCATTCGATGGTAATGATTAATAAATTTTCTGTAAAACCATATCAAATTCTATTACCTCTCTAATATTTAGCGATTAAGATACTATTATGGAATATCATGATTATTACAAAGTATTAGGTGTAAACCGCAAAGACAGCCAGGATAAAATCAAAAGTGCTTATCGCAAACTGGCTATGAAATACCATCCTGACCATAATCCTGACAACAAACAGGCCGAGGAAAAGTTCAAGGACATCAACGAAGCCTATCAGGTGCTGGGTGACGAAGAAAATCGCAAAAAGTATGATCAGTTAGGCAGCTCATACCAAAACTGGCAGCAAGCCGGTGGGAAAAGCGATTTTAACTGGCAGGAATGGGCCAATCAACGTCAGGGTGCAAGCGGTCAAAGATACACTCAATATCAGGGCGACAGCGCCGATTTCGGCGAGTTTTCTGATTTCTTTACACGTATCTTCGGGGCAGGGTTTGGCATGCCAAATTCAAGTAGCAATCCTTTTGGAAGAAGCATGCGTCAAACAGTTAAACAACGGCATGAAGAACCAGTTGAAATTTCTTTCTATGAAGCGTATCATGGTGCACAACGAACATTCGTTATTGGAAATCGGCACATCACTGTAAGAATTCCACCTGGCGCAAAAACCGGTACCAAGGTGCGCGTGGCCGGGGCTGCCCCGAGCGGGGGCGATCTTTATCTGGTGATTAAGGTGGCTGAGAATCCAAATTTTGAGCGTGATGGTGATGATCTGTACAAAGATATCACAGTGGATCTATACACTGCGGTACTGGGTGGCAAGATGAAGGTTAAAACGATGGCTGGAACAGTCAATTTGACTATCCCGGCTGGAACACAAGGCGGTCATAAAATCCGATTAAAAGGGAAAGGAATGCCAAAATTGAAGGATCCAAAAAAGTTTGGCGATCTCTATGTTCGGGTCCGTGTAAAATTACCAAAGCATCTATCTGGTAAACAAAAAAAACTATTTGAAGAATTACGCAGTTCCTCCTGAGAGTTTTCGGACAATGAATTTCTGTATTACTAATCTAGAAAACCACGTTGTTGAGGAAATGCAGAAAGATTCTATCTATAAATAATTTATTCCACTTTGAGTGAAAGGAAGTATTATGAAAAATTCAAAAAAAACCATTCTACTCATTCTCAGTCTTGCAATGATAATAACCGTTGCATGTAGTTTCAGCGCCTGGCCCATTCATTTTTCATCTTTTACCAACTTTGGTTCAGTAACACCTGAAGCTGAGTTGGAAGAAGATTTGCCAACCCAGGAAAATGATGAAATTGAAGATAAAATTTATGAGGATCAAGACAGGCCTGATTCGCTGTTTACCTCAAACGCAGATGCCTTTGACTCTCTTTCTTCAAGTATCTACGAGCAGGTCAGCCCTGGCGTGGTCTATATCCTGGTCTACACTGATTATGGATCTGGCTCTGGCAGCGGCTTTGTCTATGACAAAGAAGGCCACATCATTACAAATTATCATGTTGTTGAAGGTGCCACACAGATTGAAGTTGATTTCACCAATGGCCGCAAAGTGTGGGCTGAAGTGATTGCGACAGATGCAGATTCAGACCTGGCGGTGATTAAAGTAGATATTCCCGCGGATGAATTGTTCCCGTTGCCGCTGGGCAGTTCAGAAGATCTTAAAGTCGGTGATACTGTCTTAGCCATCGGCAATCCCTATGGTCTGGTAGGAACGATGACCTCTGGGATTGTCTCGGCCAAAGGCCGTACGATGGAATCTTTGCGGCTGGCAGAAAGCGGTAGTTTCTTCTCCACTGGGGACGTAATTCAGACAGATGCCACTATCAACCCTGGCAACTCAGGCGGGCCATTGATCAACCTCAATGGGGAAGTGATCGGCATCAACCGTGCAATCCAGACTTCAGGTGTTTCTACCACGGGAAATCCCATCAATACGGGAATTGGGTTTGCAGTATCGATTGATATTGTCAAGCATGTTGTGCCAACTCTCATAGCAGAAGGAAGCTATGATTATCCTTACCTCGGTATTTCCGCATTGGAATCCTTAAATCTGCTTCAGCAAGAATTGCTGGGCATCGAAAATCAGACCGGTGCTTATGTAACTGACGTGGTGCCGGGCAGCCCGGCGGACGATGCAGGTGTGAACGGTGCTGAATATAAATATGTTGACTATCAAGGACAGCAAATTGAGATGCCGGTCAATGGTGATTTGATTATCGGCATTGATGATGAACCGGTGCAGGTTTTTGGTGATCTGCTCAGTTATTTACTACTCAATAAATCACCGGGGGATGCTGTGACACTGACTGTAATTCGCGCTGGTGAAGAAATTCAGCTGGACCTCGTTTTGGGCGGACGAAGTACAACCCATTAGTTTGTAATAAGTTTACTTTTGATTGGTTACTAAAAAAACCTCGTGGGCAACACCCATGAGGTTTTTTTGAATATAGATAAAAGAAATCAAAAACCAGAGATTAATGATACTTCAATGTACTGTTGCCGATGAATTCGCGGATGACAGAATCTCCTGGGACGGCGGTTTCAGAAGCAAATGGCAGCACTTCTTTCATCAATTTGTGCACCCGTTTTGCTCTTGTATAAGCATCGGTTCGTAAAGGATCATCTTTAAATTTTTTGGTCCAACGTTTAAAGCTTTCTTTTAGGCGATGTGTATAAATTGGTAATTCATACGGCATTGCGGAGTTAATGATGTAATCGGCATTCGAATTATTGGGAATGATATGCCGCAGCTCGCTGGATCGCACATAATGCCAGTGGGTCAGGGTCTCGCGCGGATCATAGGCGCGGAACTCAGCGTCACGCAGCATACGGCGGATGAGACGAATGTCGGTCCAGCGCACGTATTTACCATTGCTGGCCTTCATCTGGAGCAAGGGTTCCAGATAGACACGAAACTTTTGTTCAGGAGCCACCGCTTCTGTCATCGGTGGGTAGAGGCCATGCAGACTGTCGATGAGCAGCACATCTCCTTCACCCAGATGCATTGGAGTGTGATCGGGCTTGCGGGTGCCGGTTTTAAAATCGTAGAAAGGAATCAACACTTCTTTACCAGCCACGAGCTGTTCCAAATGTTTGTTGATGAGCTCCATATCGAGTGCCTGGGGCGTTTCGAAGTCGTAATCACCAAATTCATCTTTGGGATGCATCGACAGGTTAAAGAAGTAATGATCAACGTTGAGCCCTACAAAGCGCATCCCATAACGGCTGAGACGCTCTTCGAGTTTGAGGGTTGAGGTGGTCTTGCCTGAGGAGGATGGACCACACACCACCACAATTTTGATCTCATCTTTCTTCTCCAGAATATGATTGGCTGCATGTTCCAGGTCTTCCGCATAGGCTGCTTCTGACTCGATAACAATATCTGCGAACTCACCCTTTTTTACACGTTTATTTAGGCCTTCTACGGTGTTCAACCCATGATCGACGGCCCAGTCCAACACATGCCAGATTTTCTGCCAGGGAATATTATCTGAATTCTGTATCCCAAGCTGTTTATGAGCCTTGCGTCGAGTGGCACGTTCGTTGCGGTAGAGGATATACGCTTTTGCTACTTTTGCATGACCTTTCTCAATGAGCACTTTCTCAACCATGTCCTGGATTTCTTCAACATTCGGTAGCTCTGTTTTCCCCTCATATTTTTTCTCTAATAATGTAATAGCCTGTTGACCTAATTTTTCCGCACGCTCACGATCACGTCCACCTACTGCCACCGCTGCGCGATAAATCGCGTTTGAGATACGATTGGGGTTAAAATCAACAATGGAGCCATCGCGTTTGACTACTTTCATCAACTTTGACATCGTCTATTTCTCCTTCTCAATAATTTAATCTTTTCAGTTGTTTTGTAATTCAAATTTTATAAGCCGTCCATCAACGGTGATCAAAGCCGCTTCACTCTCGTTTGGGGCGATGAAAAGATCACTTGCGATAAAGGTTTCCAATGATTTTATTTTACGGCAACTCTCGTCCAAATTGCAAACCCAAAGGCCATCAGAGACGATATAGAAACGGCTTTCGCTGGCAAAAGTGAGTACGGTGACAGGTAGATAGAAGCTTTTTTGCTTTACAAGTGATGGAAAATCCCAAACTATGAGCGTATGGCGAAATCCTTCCCGCGTACTGGTCAGGAAGGTGTTTCCCTCCGGTGAAAATGCCATCAACATGCCGTTCATCGTCTGCTCCAGCTGTTTCAAAGAAACGCCCGTTTCACTGCCTTCCACAGCCCACACGGAAATGAAGTCTGCTCCGCGAACAGCCAGAAAGTGGTCATCAGGCGAGAATAACAATTCCTGGACACTTCCACCATTCGTAACTAATTCGGTCAATTGGTTTTCTTCGTTCCAAATGCGTACAACTCCACTGTCATCCCCAGCAGCCTTTAGAAGACCATCCGAGCTAAAGCTTAATGCCCGTATGGGCGTTGAACGCCTTCCATCGACTGTGTACAGAAGCGCTGCTTCCGTATTCCAATCTTCATAGTACAGTATACGACCATTGGTTGTGGATGCCAGGACCGAATTTGTATCAGGCGAAATAGCGGCAGCGAGCAATAAGGGTACTTCAGATAACAATGCCTGTCCGTCCTGCGGCGTTTGGTAAACACCGTTCGAATAGACCAGCCATGGGGTTTGTTGAGAATAGTCGAAAGCACTTTCCAAAACGGTGTTTACGGCATACTCCTCTTCCGATACAACCTTCATCCATTCTGCCGGTAATTCATCGGGCAGCAAGCGCACCTGTACGCTGAAATCAGCGTATCGTCCCTGCTGGAGAATCAGCTTTCCATTGACGGCATCATAACTGTGCTGGTAGGGTTGATAATCATCGAGAAAAAGAGTCAGACCAGCAGAATCGATATGCAGTTCTTCGCCATTAAAGTCTTCTGAATCAGCCAGTTGTGGAGCACCGCAGAATGTGGTCTGGCTGTTCTCGGTATAATAGTTTTTTTCTTCATCAAAACCATAATTAGCGGGGCCAATGGCGTAGATGGGAAAGGCTTCGTCCACCGGATAGGAAAGGTGACACACATCAAGGGTGTTCAATGGTGACGGAAGCCTGGTGCTTCCAGTTAAATCCTGACTGTCCAGGCTAAAACGCTGCACAGAGCCATCTTTCAGGATCACTGCAAGGCGTGCAGAACCATCAAAGACCATCGTGTCCACGTTCGATTGCAGTTTCTTCAGGTTCTTAGCAACTTTTAGATCATAGGAAATCCTTTCCTGTCCACTTTGAGTATCCAGGACATACACCATTCCGTTCAGACCTTCGACTGCCAGCAAGGAGCCTTCAGGATTGACAGTAATTTTCCCTGTGGGCAAATGGGCCAGCGTTCGGCGTTCTGTTTCTTTTGATTCTGTATTATAGACCCACACAGCGACCTCTGGCTCATCCGAAGACAGCGGAAGGGTCCATTCATCCAGACCTTCTCCGCTGTGTGCGTTCCAAATGCGAATGCTCTCTGCGGAAGTGATCAGTCGTCCGTCAGGGAGAAAGAGAAAATCCTGCACGGGTAAATCAAAATCAACCAGTACCTGCACGGGCTCTAACTCATCTGCCTGCCAAATTTCCACATAATCCAGGTTTTTCAACCGGCTTGCAAGAAACTTGCTGTCGGGAGAGACGATAAACTCATCTGCCCGTGCTTGGATTGAAAAGGTGGTGGAATCTGTGAAAAACCGTAAGTCCCGCGCCATAATTCGATCAGAGACGAACAGCAGGTGAGTGCTTTTTGGTGCTAGCGTGATCAATCCGAATTGTGCAGCACCGGGTTCAGAGGGATCAATCTTGATCAACTCACGGGTCTGTCCGCTGGAAAGGTCAATTGTGAGAAGGCTGCCTTCACCGAAGATCATCAGATGGTTGTTATCATCAGAAAAAAAGAGCTGAGAAATTAAAAAAGTGGGTGAAAAACTATGAAGGACTTCCCCGCTGAACGCATCCAGAATTTGCACACGTTCGGCATTGATGCCCGCCAGCAGGCTGCCATCGCTTGAAAAAACGGGCGGCTGGCTGAATTGGGAGGTTGAGCGATGACCATAGAGAGTGCCATCGGGTTCGAATAATTGAAGATTCATCCACTTGGACCACAGCGCCACCTTGCCATCTGGCAGAAAGGCACCTGTCTGCGCCCCGAGAGAGCTGGTTTCCAGTTCAGAGATTCGAATTTCACCTTCTATATTCCAAAGAGAAGGGTGGCTTTGCCAACCAATAGAGAGCAATAGAGAATCATCTTGTTTCAACACAAGATCAAGAATCACCAGGGGATGAGCTTTCCATTCACTGATTTTCTCACCACGCAGAATGTTCCAGCGCTCAATCCAGCCCTCTTCTGTGCCGAGAAAAACTTCACTGCCATCCGATGAGATCACCCCGCAGCGTGGGTGGCGACTGCTCTCAATATTCTGCTTCAGTGTAAGTGATTCACCATCCCAGTCATAGACCTGTGCGGTGCTGCCGGTGACAATGAGAAGGCGGCTGCCATCCGCTGTCCAGGAGGCGTCTCTGGGGATGCCGAATCCAGATATTTGATCTATAGCAGATTGCGGATAAGCCGCGGCTAAATTCAGTGGTACACCCAGCAACAGGAGGAGAAATAAGCAGCGGTGAATGCTCTTCGTTTTTCCTTTCATATTAAGTATTATAACGCTTTGTATTTCCTTTGTCGTTTGACCAAAAACCAGCCGGTTTATCTCAGGTCAAACACCAAAAAGCCATCTCCCTCAGTGATGAGCGGATACTCTGCCAGCAGGTCCTGCAAAGGTTGTTGTGCGTGCCATTCTTCCATTGAAAGAACAACAAAATAATCCATATCTTTGATGCTGTCTGCAAAGCGTCCTTCATAATCCGGCGCACCCTTGCCAGCGGTTTCGTACAGCGAGAAATCAAGCATCGCGGGCCATGTCCTGCAGGTGCCCCGCCAGCCATAATACGTAAGACGCAGCCCGTAGTCGGTTGAGAGCGTCAGCAGACAGCCGTCCGCAGGAATTTGTTCGCCGATGGCCGCCCATGCTGCGGCTTCTG
>CAZQSG010000070.1:0-13242 GCA_964595925.1 uncultured Anaerolineaceae bacterium
AATGGAAATTATCTGCTCAATATCGGTCCTGATGCCGAAGGCGGTATCCCTCAGCCCAGTATCACCCGCCTGCGGGAGATGGGCAAATGGTTGAGAATGAATGGAGAATCTATCTATGGCTGTGGTGCCGGGCCAATTCAAGGAGTGGCTGGCCTGCGCAGCACGCAAAAAAAGGATACCCTTTTCCTTCATCTATTCGATATCCCTGTAGATCGAAAAATCAGGGTCAAACTGGACGAGACAGTATCCAGTGCCAGCCTTCTCATGAACGGCCTTTTATTGTCATTTCAACAGAACGATCAAAATCTGATACTTCTATTATCTGCTGAAGAGCTGGACAAAATCGACACGGTAGTGAAATTAGTATTGAAATAAATTTTTCCATCCCGTAAGGGAAGAAAAAGAATCGACAGAATGCTCGTTTCGTTCCAGAGAAAAATCCAGTATGTTGTAAATGAAACTCAACCCGAGCTCGGATTGAGTTTCATTTTTATAAAAAGAGTTAAATAGCCCATTGTAGTATAATTTGGTCATCGAAAACTACTATTTTAAAAACTTTACGGAGATTTCATGGAAATCACTTGGTATGGACATTCTTGCTTTTCTTTTTCAGAAGAAGGGTTTGCAACCGTCGTTGCAGATCCGTATAATCACGAGGTGGTAGGTTATGCCCCGTTGAATGTAGAGGCTGAAATTGTCACCATCAGTCATAATTCCTCGGGACATAACTGCCTTTCAGGAATCAAAGGGAACCCTTTTATAATTGACGGCGCCGGTGAATATGAGTTGGGCAATGTCTTTATAACAGGTGTCCAAACAGACCGAAAAGAAGCACATGAACGAAACACGTTGTTTGTTTACCAATTCAACGACCTGACCATCGCCCATATGGGGGGCATGACAAAGTTACCCAATCAAAAACAAATTGAAAAACTTGGCAATATCAATATTGCGTTAATTCCTGTTGGCGGTCAAGACGGGTGGAATGCAAACAAAGCTTCTGAACTTGTAAGCATGATTGAACCCGACTATCTGATTCCGATGCATTATGCCACCGATGAGAGCAAAGTAAATATGGTTCCACTTCAAAAATTCCTGAAAGAAATGGGGGCTGATTCACCTCAGCGTGAGGATGTTTTTAAAATTAAAAGTATCAACCCCCCTGTGATGGATGAAACTGTGGTCGTGGTTTTAAATTACCAGGAGTAAACAGCGATGAAGGAGATGACGACCAAATTAATTTTGACATGGGATATTCTTCCTGAGCAGGAACGCGAATATTTCGAGTATGTTATTCGGGAATTTTTACCCGGTGTACAAAAACTCGGGCTTGACCTGAGTGACGCCTGGGCAACGGTGTATGGTGAACAGCCGCAAATTCAGATTGGAGCCGTCTCGGATTCAGTCGAAACCATTCATGGCATACTTACCACCCCTGAATGGAGCGAGCTCAAAGAAAAATTAATGGTCTACGTGATCAATTATCAACAAAAAGTTGTCAACCTTCGAAAAGGTTTTCAATTCTAAGAAGATATCCCGAATGAAGATTTCGTGATCGTGCACAATTTCATTCAACCAGGGATCCGCTCGATATGTGCGGAACTTCTCTTTTTAAAAGGACAATACGGTGCAAAGTAATCTGAATAATGCTCCCAAGATTGCCAACCAATTACTGGATTGGTACAACCAGAATGCAAGAGACCTTCCCTGGCGCAGCCATCCCCAACCGTATAACGTGTTGGTATCAGAAATCATGCTCCAACAAACCCGAATGGAAACAGTGCTGCCCTATTACCAGCGCTGGATGACTGCCTTCCCGACCTTGAAAGTTCTGGCAGAATCAGAATTACAAGAGGTGCTGAAGCTCTGGGAGGGGCTTGGTTTTTACGGTCGTGCTAGAAACCTGCATAAAGCCGCCAAAATTGTTCTGTCTGATTTTAATGGGCAGATTCCAAAAACCCGAGAGGAGTTAGAATCGCTTCCGGGCATAGGGCGCTACACAGCAGCTGCCATCGCATCTATTTCTTTTGGCGCCGATGAAGCAGCTCTGGATGGCAATATCCGCCGCATCCTTTCTCGCTTATTTAACATCGAAGAACCCATCCGTTCAGCACAAGCAGAGGAAATCTTGTGGGGATTAGCCGAATCCCTCCTGCCAGACGGAAAAGCAGGCGACTTTAATCAAGCGTTGATGGATTTGGGATCATTGGTTTGCACATCAAGAAATCCCTCCTGCAGCCTCTGTCCATTACAGAAATATTGCACAGCCTTTGGACTTGGCATCCAGGAAGAGCGCCCTGTGAATACCGAGAAAAAAACGCTTCCACACAAGTTAGTGGCAGCTGCCATCATCCGCCGCGCAGATGGTTTGATATTGATCGCTCAGCGCCCAGAGAAGGGTTTATATGGAGGACTGTGGGAATTTCCCGGTGGAAAAAAAGAAAACGGCGAAACACTGCAAGAAGCGCTGGTTCGAGAAATCCAGGAAGAGCTGGAAGCAGATATTCACGTTGGTGAAGAATTCGGCAGTTATCAACATACATTATCTCACTTCCGCTTCACGCTGTATGCTTTCCACTGCACATTAATCGCCGGCAGCCAACCCAAAGCCATCGAGGTAAAAGATTTCGTATGGGTTAATCCTTATGAGATGAAAGATTATCCGATGGGTAAAATTGACCGCTTGATTGCAGAAAAGTTATTGTCAGAAACGGAATAAGATAGGATCAAAGCAAACGAAAAGTGAATGCATTTAGAAACCTATGATTTTTAGCTTATCTCCCCATCTTCAACAACATCATCCTCTTCTTCGCTTGTTTGTGGAACGTAAGAAACATCTTCTTCTGTTTCTTTAAAAATATCGATGGACAGTTTTACCGCTGTTCGTATCTTCCCTTCGATATCTACCTCAACAAAAGATGGAATACAATAAATACTCATTCCGTCTTCGGCAAGGTATCCTTTTGCCAGTATAATCGCTTTAACCGATTGATTCACAGCTCCAGCACCGATCGCCTGCACTTCAGCATGTTTATTTTCACGCATAACACCAGCGATTGCCCCCGCAACGGCAGCAGTACGGGAATTTGCTTTTACTTTAATGATATCCATGTCTAACTCCCTTAATAAGACTTAGTTTATGTTAATGTCAAAATGATTCAAAAAATAGATTTCCTGGGGGCAGGATAATGTACTTCTCATTTCGATTGTACAGTTTTTCTAATTGAAGTTCAAGAGTTTTTATAAGTCGTAAGTTCTTAATAGTCATTGTACTCTACATGCATGTGGATAAGTCATATAGATTAATCTCTTTATTATTTAATAGAGTTAATTAGTAGTCTTAGTAGGGGCTGTGGATATTGTGGATACTTTTGGCGTTCAATTATTTTCCCCTATATCTGGTGGTGCTTGTCTAAAACCTCCCATAGTCAGGTAATTATTGAATTTAAAAAGATAATATTGTCCCGATCCAGCGGTGCAAGTTTTGTGGATAAAATTGGATAGGGTTTCTATGTGTATAAGGGGATAATTCTAAAACCCGCTTATTTTGGGTATAGAGAAAATCAACCCCCATATCTAAGGGTAGATAAACTTTTCGATCTGGAAGTTTTACACAGGCATTCACCGCTTATCCACAGTTTTACCGTACTTATCCACAGAAGTATTAACAGTTTGTTAAACTGTCGAAAAATTGCAGCCCCAATTTTTATACCACTCCCCTATGGAAAACAGGTTTATTTCTTCGTCCCAGTCACTCATGGGGAGCAGGCCTTCAGAGGAAGCCCGTTCATCTTGCAAATCTTCAATGGCATTGATCCACATATCCAGCTGATCAAAACGGTCTTCAAAGGAATCGTCATCAAGTGCGAGGGTTTGGATGAAATCCGTAAAATCAATTTGTGATTTCTCTGCTTTTGATGCCCAATCTATCGCACACCATGTACGCGTAAGAATCCACAAGGCCGCTGCCGGCAGGTCATCTAACTGAGTTTGCATAGCTTTTTCATAATAAGATTGTTTCAAAGGATGCAGGGAAGAAGGGAAATCTCCTTGTTGTACGAGGGATTCATAATCTCTACCCCATGCGTCAATCCAAGTTTTCATCTGAGATTCATCGGGAATTTCTTTTGAAAACAATGCAATGAATTCTGCGGTCATTTCGGGTTTTCCCAAATCTGCGGCGCAGGAGGGGAAATCAATCATTAAACGGCGAAGGGGCAGTGGTGAACCGACTAATGAAACAATGGCATTGGTGCTGGTTTCAATAGCCAGCAGATAGCGAAGCCTTGTCAGAGAGGCAGATGCCGACCTATCAAACAGGGATTGTTGTTGAATGCCGCGGGCAAGATCAATGAAACGTTTGCTGCGCCAGAGGATGTTCTCCCCTGAGGTAAACTGAGAGAAGGCTCCTGCCAGAGTAAAATCGAACCAGTGCGTTTGCTCAAAAAAAACATGCGGCTTACGCCAGAGATTATCACCCATCCAGGCATTTCTCCGCAGTTGCTTGGGGTCTTCGTATGCAGTTTGAAGATGGTGTTGAATATCAAAATGGATACCATCAGTGATCGGGATGATCTCTCGTTCCATATGTTCCGGATAGGCATGTACAAAGATTAGATCGATATCGCCCGCACCATTGATCAAAGGAGATTCTTCAAGCATAGACCCACTCAGATAAACACAGATCAAGCTGCGATCTTTTTTTGATCGTTCACGCACAAATTGTCGTGTATGCTGCATTAATACAGATTGGTTAATTCGCATTTAATTAGTCCCCATTTTAATAATTTGGGTTTTTCGTTTTTCTATCATACCATGAACTCAGACCGTCAGTTTATCACTTTGTCTCACCACTCCTCGAAGTGATTTGAGTCATCGCTATGTTCTGCCAGGTAATGACGGATGCGCTCACGTGGGTCATCGACAAAAAGGGTTAATTGAGGGGAGTCTGGATCCTTGCTCCCTTTTGAATAATTACACCGACCGCAGGCCGGCACGCAATTATCAACTGTGGTGCCGCCTCCAGCATCAATTGGAATAAAGTGCTCAAGGTGTTCAAAAGGACGTGTCATGCAATAAGCACAGAGACCATTGAAATCGGCCAGTGTTTGCAGCCACTCTTCTAAAGTCAATGTTGCTGGTAGACCAGCCTGCGATGCACGATAATTCTGGGTTTGCACGCGGTGACGTTCTCTCTCCATTTGATCCTTAATGCATTCGGCGCAATATAAGAGTTGATCAAGCTGTGTGATTGGTTTTCCACAATGAATACATTTGTTCATCTTTGATTAAGCATCACTTTCACTGAGCATTGTTTCAATTATTCTTCCATCTAAAGTTTTCAAGGTTCGCATAGCTTGCAGCGTTAGACAGGAGTGCGCTGGTAAGATCATCAACAAATCACCGATCTTTAAAGATGACAGGTGTTCAGGAGCAAGCCTCACTACACCGTGTTCCTGTGAAAGTGACCTGACATACCCTCCTGCGAGAGGCGCTCCCCAGCCTGTTTTCGTAGGCAGCGCCGGTAATCCAAAAACAGCGGCCTGACCTGCATAGGAATGGTTGTCTTTGCTGAGGTGAATGGCACCGCCATAAATAACCACTTCATTGCGTTCTGGATGGAGTGCCACAATCGGGCAGGCCAGTGCCACGCTGATCTGTTCCCCAATACAGGAGCCAATCGCTAGCTGCATGGTGTCATAGAAAACGAAATTTCCCGGTCTCATTTCATCCACTGTCCCCAGGGCGTCTACCAGAGAGCAAGAGGGAGTGTCTCCAATGGATAGTTCGATGGCTTCAAATCCAGCACCAAGCAGTGTGTTGCGTGCCTGCTGTAGTCGGCTCAAACTTTCTTGATACAGTGAGGTGACGGCTGATCGTCCAACTGCGTGATAACTATCGCCAAAGTGAGAAAGCAATCCGCGCAGATGAAGTTTCTTACATGATCTGACAGCCTGTGCCACATTGCGCAATCCGTCTCCATCATTCCAGAGAATCCCCGTTCGGTGGTTGCCGCAATCTACTTTGATCCAAATTTCAACAGGAGATTCAAGTTCTGCTTCAAGCCTTTCAACTATCTCGCTGCACTCGACAAGCAACCCGAGGGTTGAGATTGTTTCTCTCAGTTGTTTGAGAGTTGTCATTTCACGCGGATTTACTGGGAAAGCGATGGTGATGTCCTGCCAGCCATGGCGTGCAAAATATCCCGCCATTGAAATGGAGGACACCGTGCATTGCTGTATCCCTTGCTCGCGGAACCAACCTGCAATTTCAGCGGATTGGTGGGTTTTGAAATGCGGCCGCAAGCGGATACTGTTGCGGGCTGCCTTTTCCACCATCCATTTAATATTATCCCGGGTTTGTTTTTCGTTGATCAATAGCGTGGGGGTCTGAATTTGATCAAATAAATGCATGAAAGCGGTCCTTATGAGGTAATGAAAAGTATTCAAAATTTGTAGGTGTTATCCACATTGCGTGATAGTTATCCACTGTTTTTGGGCAGTTATCCACAAAATTGTGTTTTTTTTGGACAAAACGTGGACAACCTTATTAATGTTGATGGAGAATTAAATATCAGGGTGCTTGTTCATTGATTGCCAAAACTGTTCCATTTGGCACGGCCCTGTCTTTGAAAATGGTTCTGTTAAGAGACATCAACCTCTTCAATTGTAACGTGAAGCAAATCCTCCTGCAATGGGACAGAAAAGAAAAAATCTAATACGTTGAAATATTGAACGTCAAAGAATAATACACAAAAGGATGGGGTAGACTATTTTTCGCGGGGGGAGTGGTCGCCCGGATTTAGATTATAGATGCAGGATTCTTTGATACAATAGAAGAAGCTGTCATGGAAGAAAAGCAACAATTAATAGATGTGCGATAGTGTCTGTTTCACGTGAAACAAATCCCAGAATCAGGTTTATCAGGTTTCACGTGAAACATTGCATATACTGTGGATAACTATTCGTTTTTCTGTGGATAAATGATTATTTTGGGAATAAAACTGTGTATTTTTGGAGGATAACATGTTGACAACTGTTTTTGTTGTTTCAGGATTTTTAGAAATTCTTCTGCCTTTGCTCTTAGGGTTGTACTTGTGGAGAAAATTTGGGGCTCGCTGGAAGGTCTTCTTCGTAGGGCTGGCGGCTTTCATTATCTCGCAGATTATCCATGTCCCATTGCTGTATGGATTCAATTGGATTTTCTCACAAACCGCAATCGAACATACCTGGTCGGAAAGCGCGCTTGTACTGCTGAACGCGGTAGTATTGGGGCTCATGTCAGGGCTATGTGAAGAACCCCTGCGCTGGTTGAGTTTTAAATACCTGAAAGAAGAAGGAAGTTCTTTCCGCGCAAACCTTATGCTGGGAGCCGGTCACGGCGGAATTGAAAGTATCCTGGTGGGGGTCAACGTGATTGGAACTGCCATTACCCTGATTCTCTGGAAGAATGGCTCTGTACCAATCCCAATCGAACAAATCCCTCTCATGGACTCCCTGGTTGCGACGGATTGGTATTTGCCATTGTTGGGTGTTTTCGAGCGAATTTGTGCAATCATCCTTCATTTGTCATTATCTTCTCTGGTGTGGTTATCTGTCCGCAATAAGAAAGCCAGTTTTCTCATTCTGGCGATTGCGTGGCATGCACTGGTGAATGGCGTTGTTGTTTATCTGTCTGGTATTGGTTGGTCTCCAATCGCCCTGGAGGGTGTGATGGCTATTGCGACGGTTTTCAGCGTTGTTGTTCTTCGACAAATTTACCAGAAGTATGGAAAAGATTCTCTCTATGCGCTTGAAAAATTGCCATCAGAAGCGCCACTACAAGATGCTTCTTGATTGATACATATTAAAAAGGACGTGAAAAACTCGGCGCAGTTGCGCCGAGTTTTTATTTTCTTTCGTTATTGGTGAACCTCAATATCGTTTTTCGGGTTTCATTCAGAGTGTTCTAGTCTCATTGCCAGAAACCATAGCAGTAATGCATCTCTCCATTTTGAAGCCATACCCCATTGCTCTCCCATTCATCGCTCTCAATTTTAGGGAGGTTGGTTTTGGATAACCCGAGTAGTACTTGTTTGGCTCGCAGAGAAGAGGGAGTCTGTGATACCCATGCTTCGGAAGGGTCATGAGTTTGTTCCTGTTCAAGTGACCAGAGACGGCAGCTCACCTCAGCCAGAAACATCTCCCGTACCTCCTCTTCGAGTGAAGTGTCCTGTGAGGCCTCAATCATAATTGGCACGGCATCGTTTGAAAGCAGTGCAAGATAAGAATGATCTAATCCTTCCCATGATTCTTGCGGGAGGTTTTCATCCAACCGTGCCAAATTTTTCTCCACGATATGCTTATCGATGTTGAGGAAGCCCTGCGAAGCCACGAATCCCAAGCTGACGAATAGCAGCACAAGGAAGAATCGCCGGCTCTTTCCCGTCCATTCAAGCAGGATAACCAATCCTAACAGTGCTGAGAGCCACAAAATGAAGAGATGAGTCCGTACGCGGATGCGTGAGAAACCGTAGATGAGCTCATACATTGCCAGTCGTTGATAGCTTGAAAGAAGAATAATCACTACTTCTACAATTAAAATAGTCATTAAAAAATGCATCCATGTGCGCCCGGTTTTTTGTTCCAGGCGTGTAATCGTATGAAGTAATTGATACAAACCGAGTGATAAGATGGCTACTATGATCAATTCTTCAGTGCCCTTACGCGCATATTCAGCGTAGGTATACCCTGCGAAGTTGATGTTGCTGTTGCCGCCGAAAAAATAACGAAACTGGATGAAGATAAACAACCCAAATAAAAGTATTATCAGGAACAGCACGGTGAAGCTCTCGATTTTTCCTAAGAATGGTTTGAAACCGGGCTTTCCTTTTTCGGGAAGATGATAGTATCGTTTTTTGCTGAAGGCATGCAGTAACAGGCCGCTGAAACAAAAACCAAGTACGATAATATAGAATGTTCGAAAAGCGAACTCTCCCCAATCTTCTATCTTGAGAAAAGCCCAAAAATCAGTTAGCACTTTTTCAAACACAGGATCAGCACTTGAAAGCAGCGTTGCGAAAATCAGCAGGATTGGTACAGCGATCAGAATGCCGCGCAGTACAGGAAGCCATACTCTGCGCCAGGGACGTACCTTCTTTTTCTGTGTTTTTCGCTGTTCTGAGAGTGTCGTCAAAGCCTGAATGGGGCGCTCGAAGGCGGCGAATACCAGCAGCCATAAACGTAAAAAGGCATCCCCGATCCGAAAATGAAACGCTTCCCCGCTGAGCAGGCTGTCTGAGGTGAGCCCGAGTAATAATAATGTAAAGAATACATTATATGCACGGGTGCCGGGTTCGTCTCTCCAAACAGCCATGATGGTCGTCAGAAGTACACCTGCAATCAGAACATAGGTGCTGGGGTGGGGGCGTTTCCCTTCGATGATGGCGAGAACACCTGCTGCCAGTAAGATCAAGCCAACCCAGATGAGGAATGAAAAACCAAATGATTTTTCCCAAAACAGAATGTCAATTGCAAGGCTTAAGAAGAAGCCGCCGATAAAAAATGCAGGAAGGTGGGATGGAAGCTGTCGTTTGGATCGGTTTTCTTCTGTCAGGTTTTTGGTTTTTTCTTGTACTAAAGTGCGCAGTTCTTTTTCAATCATGCTGATCTCCTTTGAGTAAAGAATTCCTTTTTACCATACCATAAGAAGTACTTTCAAAACCTGTCAAAGTTCCATCAAAAGCTATCTGATGCACAGGGTAATTGAAACTGGCAAAACGGACTTGTTTAACAAGGAGTTCGAAAAAAGCAAAACCTCCCGATGATTTTACCGGAAGGTTTGTTTATGAGTGATACTCAGTTTGGCTGTGGCAGATTAATCCTCTTGTGTATACAGAATTACCACGTCACTGAGATCTTCAACGTAGACTTTCCCACGGACTCTCAGCACCTGGGTGATGGTGATCAGGTCAGATGACGAAAAAGCAGCATTTCCAGCGAAGAAAAAGATAAAATAAGTCATCCAGCTCATTGGAATAATCGGTGCGACCAGCAGGAAGATTGCTGTGAGTAAGACTAATGGGATCAACTTGAGGAAGATAAAAATGCCTTTTGAGAAATAAACTCCGGGCATTCGCGTATGCGGGTTGGCCGATTTTGCGCTGAAATCCGGTTTGATTCCGGTCACGGTCTGGTAGGCGACGAAATGGATGCCTTCGTGCAGAAACATCATCACAAAAGACATTACCAGGACGATCATAACTTCCCAGAAGCTAAATCCACCCAGAGCGGCGCCTTCAAATTCTGGTAGCATACTTTTGATGAACAGCGAAAAGATGTAAAAGAACAAGAGCAAGGTCATCGCCATCATGATATTGACCATGAGATACGAAGAGCTATCACGGGTGAAATCTAGCTTGCGAAAGGGTGTGACTTTTGGGGGAAGTTGTTTGGTGAATTGCATTGGATTACCTTATGAACATTAAAATAAATTAATCTTAGAATTGTTTATCTTCTGATATTGAGTTTCATTATAAACGATTAATTATCTTATCCCGAAACCAGGT
This sequence comes from uncultured Anaerolineaceae bacterium, assembly GCA_964595925.1. Lineage (GTDB taxonomy): Bacteria > Chloroflexota > Anaerolineae > Anaerolineales > Anaerolineaceae > SpSt-1165. The sequence goes on from CAZQSG010000070.1 coordinate 10,547, forward strand.
TCGGGAACTTCCCTGACAGAGAAAAGAAAAGATAGTCAATAAAGAGAAAGTGAGGTATTCTCTTCTTTTGGAGCTGTGAAGTATTTACTTGGGTTACACCCAAGTAAATATCATACACTTTATCACGGGCGCCTACCCGTTGATTGAAAGAATTAAAAATTGATAAAGGGTTTCAAAAAGATGCTGCATTTCGTTTAAAAACAAGCCTGCGCTCCCCCTTTCAGATGATATGATATCTTTCAAAAAAGGATGCTCATTTCACCCGTTGAAACACATGATAACGGTTCTGGATTCCGATTTGCTCAATCAATCCCATTTCACGCAGGGAGTAGGTCGCTTTTCCGGCCATGCGGCTGGTGCATCTTTGGGTTACGATGAGATCGGCATTTGTGAATTTCTCGGGTAATTTTTCTGGCAGCAACGCCAGATAATCTTCAGCACTGCACAGGCAATAATCCTCCGTCACCTTCAATAAATGATGGTCATGTACAGACCAAAATTTTTTTCGCCAGCTTCCTTTTCCATCATCTTTCCACACCTCTTCCACTTCGATCATCAATATGTGCAGTTCTAAATTTGGGTGCAGTGCCACCGAGCGCAGCGATAGCAATTCGTTGAAGACATCGAAGGGCGATCCCTTGCGAGGAGAGCGGCGCCGTTTCAAAAAATTGCCGTCGCTGTCCACGCGCACAATCCATTTCCTGGCAGCTATAGGATGGTAGAGTTTGATTTTGTATTTCGGCACCAGATACTCAAGCTTGCGACGGATGGCCGCAAAGCTGCGGGTTTGGATCTCAATCAGGGTCTCACCCCGCATCAAGTCAATTACATAGTTTTCAAGCTTGACTTCAACCTGATCTCCTTTTTGAGTCAGATGTTTCTTCAGTGCGGCATGCAGTGAACGTTCATTCAATGTGCCGATGTGGGGGTTGTTGTTTTCTTTCGCTGCCATGTTGTAATTATACAGTGCCTGAGCCGAATTGGGTTTATGCACGTCCGCTTCTCCTGAGTGTCCAAAAACTACGAAGTAAAAATATTTAGTGTCAAAGTATATTGAAGAAATCATCAGAGATATTGAGACTAAGCGGCAATCAAATCAATGGAAATTAAACCTTTTAGCCGAAATTTCTCAAAATTACACTATAATCATGAATATTTAAAGTTTCAAATTAATCACTACAGGAAGGAACTCCATGGTGGAAAAGGCAAAAGTCGCATTGGTACGTTGTGAGAGCTACGAAGATGAGGCCGCCGTCAACGCGGCTGTTATACGGGGATTTGAGCTGCTGGGGGGTGCCAAACGATTTATCAAAGAGGGTGAGAAGATTGTTATCAAGCCCAATTTTTTAGCGGCTGAGAAACCAGAAAAGAATGTCAGCCCTCACCCTACTGTTTTTAAAGCAGTGGTTGAGGTATTGCAAAAGGCTGGTGCAGAGTTAAGTTACGGAGATTCGCCGGGTTTTGGACGGGGCTCTTCTGCTGCCAGGCGGATGGGATATACAAAAATTGCTGAAGAATATGGGGTGGCGTGGGCAGACTTTGAAAATGCAGAAACAACGTCATATCCTGAGAATCACTTTGTTAAAGAATTTGACATGGCGAAAGGTGTTCTGGAGGCTGACGGCCTTGTTTCACTGTCCAAGATGAAGACTCATGCCTTGATGCGCATCACTGGTGCGATCAAGAATCAGTTCGGCTGTATCCCTGGCATGCGCAAAGTGGGCTTTCACGCCCGTATGCCGGATGAAGAGAAATTCTCTAAGATGCTGGTTGATCTCAACCTTGCGATTCAACCCCGATTTTATGTAATGGATGGTATTGTGGCAATGCAGGGGAATGGCCCTCGCAATGGATATCCCTATCCGATGAAGGCCCTCCTGTTTTCAGATGACCCGGCCGCACTGGATGCTGTTATGGCGCGGATGATTCAGCTTGATCTGAAGCTGATGTCTTTCTTCAAATATGCTGCTGAGTGGGGTTTGGGCAATCCTTATAATATTGAAATTGTAGGAGATGTAGTTGAAGATTTCATTGTTGATCCAGCGGAGTTTAAGGCGAATCGCAATCCGAAAACCATCCTTGACAGGTTTGGGTTTTTAGAAAAATTTTTAAAGAAAAATGTAATCGCCCGTCCGGTGATTGATGATGAAAAATGTGTGCGCTGCGGCGCCTGTGTAAGAGCCTGTCCGGTCGACCCCAAGGCAGTCAACTGGCATGATGGCGATCAGGTGAAAGCCCCCAGTTATCATTATGAAGACTGCATCCGCTGCTACTGCTGCCAGGAGGCATGTCCTTTTGAGGCTATCACGGTCGAAACGCCGAAGTTTGGACAATTTCTCAACAAACTTAAAATCTGAAGGGGGAATGAAGGTACCATTTTCCATGAACTCAACTATCTGTTTTAAAATGTCAGGAAATAAACCAGATGCCATGAAATGATCTTAAGTGTACAATTATTATTAATTAACAGCAGGGGAAGCTAACCTGACTGCTGTATCCGAATACCCCCCCCCAACAGATAAAAAAAGATAGGATTTTGACATGACAACAAAACTTCGCTTTAAGGAAAAGCTGTCTTATGGCGTGGCGGACACTGCCTTCAGTCTTACTTCAACGATCATCGGCGTTTACTTTGCCATCTTCCTCACGGATGTGGTTGGCATCGCCCCCAGTCTGGCGGCCATTGCTTTCTTCAT
>CAZQSG010000071.1:0-13121 GCA_964595925.1 uncultured Anaerolineaceae bacterium
ATCCCGGCATGCGGGGCGGTGAGGCCTTGGCTGGCCTGATGTTTGGAGAGCGTGATTTTACCGGCAAGCTGACCGTATCATTCCCTTATCATGTGGGGCAGCAGCCGGTGTATTATAATCAACTACCCGGCTGGCATACTGGTTATTACGTTGATCTATTCCATAATCAACCATTGTATGCCTTTGGATATGGCCTGCATTACACTACATTTGACTATAGTGATCTCAGGGTGCAAACTCCCGTGCTGGCGGAAGGTGAAGCGTTGAAAGCGACCGTCGATTTGAAAAATACCGGAGACCGGACAGCAACGGAAATCGTTCAGCTTTATATCAACGATGTGTATAGCTCTGTATTAACTCCGATCAAAGAATTGAAAGCGTTTAAACGGATAAGTTTGAAGCCCGGCGAGAAAAAGACAATTTCTTTTGAGGTACCTTTTGAAGAATTGGCTTTGGTGAATGCTGATCTCGAAACCGTTGTTGAAGCTGGCGAATTTGAAGTGATGGTAGGTAGTTCGTCAAGAGACGAGGACTTAATAAAGGCTCCATTTGAGGTGAAGTGATCAGGAGCATTAGAAGATTGGAATAAATTTATCCAGTTGGTGCCAGATTTTTCCGCATGAATTGAACCGCCTGGCTGAGGTTTTCTTTGACATTTCTTTCATTTTGGTAGTCTAAAGCATCTGGGCAGAGCTCGAGGGTGACGCTCAATTTATGGTCTATTTGCGCCACAGCTCTTAGCAGCCCGGACAGATTAAGGGTGCCATTTTCAGGAAGCTGATGCTCCCGTCCATTGAAATTGCTCAAATGAATGTGGCGGACACGGCTGTCTCCCGCTTTGAATGCATCCAGAGGATCAAGATTCCAGGTTCCCCAGTGAGTGGTGTCGAGGGTCAAATAATCGTGGATTGTTGACCATTCTTTGATGTTATTCCAGTAGTAAAGATTTTTTGGGTGAAATAAGCCGCCTCGTTTGGGCATATTTTCAACACAAATTTTCACTTCGGAAGTGTTTTGGAAGTTTCTAAGCCCGCCTGTCTTAATCCATTGATAAAGTTTGTGGTCTGGATTGTTGAATGTGAATCCAGTATGGTTTTTTCCCGGGTTGAGGACATATTTCTGTCCTTCTTTGGCTGGCAGGTGCAGCACCACACTCTCTGCATTGACGGCTTCTGCAAGGGCCACACTGTCTTTTAGTACTTTAATCGGATTTCGAGAGTCGGGGCTGTCGGGAAGGAACATAAAAAAGGGATTGTGAATGACCTTGATGGGCAGGTTGTATTGATCGGAAAGTCTGTTCAATGTCACAGGATTAAAAGTGGATCGGCGCCGATCAATAATAATTTCAATGCCGTCAAAACCAGCTTCTTTTGCCAGTTTGAAGCAGGTTGAGATTTCTTCTACGTGCAGGGAACCTGTGGAAAATAAGATTGGATGGAGTTGATTCATGGTTTCTACTCTCCTTGGGTATCAGATTTTCATTGATTATAGCCGAAGCGAAATTATAGAGAGGGGAAACCTTAGAAAAATTAAATGAATCACCGGGAGTATGAATGTTTTGAAAATGAAAAAGGTATAGAGTTCCCCCTGGATATCTATACTCTTTGAATCAATTCTTCATCATGTTGGGACCAGGAGCCTTGACGACAAAGAATTCGAGTGTTTCTTCATTCTGATTAGAAACATTCATCAGGGTGCGATGAGGGATGTTTACGATGCTTCCGGATTCATAATGATGTGCTTCTTGATCTGCCAGCTGCAGGGTGATGGTCCCGCGCACCACAATCATGAATACATTTGAATTGGCATGATGTTCGGGTAATGATTCCCCCTTGTTGAGTACCATGTGCATGATCCAGGCTGCGTCTTTTTGAACCACTTTTTCGATCGTTTTTTCATCTGTTTTTGTGAAATTAAACTGAGTTTCTAACATATGGTTATTCCTCCAAAATTTTTCCATCACTGGAAATGGTTACAACCTGCCAGGGAACAATCATCCCACTGGTGGAAAAAGCTCGTTTTACAGCATCCGTTAACCCGCCGCAGCAAGGTATATCCATACGAATAACCGTGACAGAATGAATTTCATTATTTGCGAAAATTGATGTTAATTTTTCAGCGTAATCAATCTCATCCAATTTCGGACAGCCAATAATAACGATGCGCTTCTTGATGAAATCTTCGTGCATCTTTGCATACGAAAAGGCCGAACAGGTAGCTGCAATCAGCAGATCAGCGTTGTGAAAAAAGGGAGCATTGACAGGTATCAGTTTAATCTGAACCGGCCATTGACGAAGTTCAGAGTGTTTTTCCGCCACTGGACTAAGTGAAGCCAGATCCAATTGAGCAGGATAGGACGGGCGTTCGATGGTTCGTGCCAACGTACCTGTGTTGTTCCAAGAGGCTTCCTGTACAGATACAGGAGCAGTTTTGTTTCTCTCTAGACGGGCTTTAACAGCAGCCTCATCATAAGCTGCACTTTCACGTTCTTCGATCTGAATCGCATCGGTGGGGCAGGCCGGCAAGCAGTCTCCCAGTCCATCACAATAGGACTCAGAAACCAACCTTGCTTTGCCATCAATCATCTGGATGGCTCCTTCATGGCAGGCTGTCACACATAAGCCGCAGCCATTACATTTCTTTTCGTCGATCGTGATAATTTTACGAATCATTTGTTCTCTCTTAAAATTTACTTGATTTTTATAAGGTGAGTATAGTAAAATAGTGAGAATAAATCGGTAACAAGTGTTACGAAATGAAAAAATACTTATGTATGGTAAATGGAAAGAATTATTGAGGCAGGTCACACTCTTTGATGGCATTCCGGTTGAGGAGACGATTCAGATGTTGGAGTGTTTGTGGCCGAGATTGGAAGTCTATGCCCGTGATGAATATGCATTTCTCGCCGGAGATGAAGTGCGTGGCTCTGGAGTTGTTCTTTCTGGCCGGGTAGCCGTTTTAAAGGAAAATGCGTTAGGTCAGCAGATGATTATGACGCTGGTTGGTCCGGGGGAAATGTTTGGAGAGGTGGCTGCTTTTTCATCAGCGTCATGTTATCCGGCATCTGTTCGAGTTTTAGAAGAAGAGACGACCATTGTGTACCTTTCTGTTGAACAGGTAACTGGTATTTGCGAAAAAAGTTGTTTCAGTCATCGTAAAATGATGGCGAATATGCTCAAGATTTTAGCCCAAAAGGCAATGTTGCTTAACCGAAAAGTTGAATTCCTTTCAGTGAAAAGTATTCGTGGAAAAGTATGTGCATTACTGTTTGAACGTTATCGGCAAAAAGGGGAAGCGACATTTGAGATGCCGATGAATCGGAGTGAGATGGCAGAGTATCTCCACATTCCACGGCCGTCTCTGTCGCGGGAGTTGTGCAATTTGCGTGATGAAGGAATGTTGAGTTTCGATCGATCCTTGTTTACAATCAATGATATTGATCAATTGCGGAAGTGTTTGGCGCAGGTATGAACACTGTTTCAGGTTTGAGAGATCTGAATTTTGATCTGCTTGCTGATATAATCTTTGTATTCATGAAATGTAAAATGACTAAGTAAGGTTGGTGTTTTTTTTATGCAAAATCAAATTCTTTCTTCTGAGTATATTGGACCTGGTGTCAAGCGCCTCGTTATTGAACAACCTGATATTGCAATTGCTCGCAAGGCAGGTCAGTTTGTGATTATCCATCTCAATGAGACTGGTGAACGGGTTCCTTTAACAATTGTGTCTTCTGATGAAAAGAAAGGCACAATAACGTTGATTGTGCAGGAGATCGGTGAAAGTACAACTGAGTTGAATGCTATGCTTCCGGGCGAAGTGGTTCTTGATATTGTCGGGCCATTGGGTAATCCTTCGGAAATAAAACTTTACGGCACGGTTGTAATTATTGGTGGTGGAGTAGGCACGGGTGTGGCATTTCCAAATGCAGTCGCGATGAAGGAAGCCGGCAATCGCACCATTTCGATTATTGGCGGGCGCAGCAAGGAATATGTGATCCTGGAAAAAGAGTTAACAGAAATATGCGATGCTTGCTATGTTTGCACTGACGACGGCAGCTATGGGTATCATGGGTTTGTAACAGGCAGGCTGCAGGACTTGATTGATGCAGGGGAAAAGATTGATTATGTTCTTTGTGTGGGGCCGCTCCCGATGATGAGAGCAGTCGCCGAGGTGACCCGACCCTACAATATCAAAACGGTTGCCAGCTTGAATACTATTATGGTGGATGGCACCGGGATGTGCGGTGGGTGTCGTGCAACCGTTGGCGGAAAGACTGTCTTTGCGTGTGTGGACGGACCTGAATTTGATGCCCATCAGGTGGATTTCAGGGTGTTGATGAATCGAAGCAGAGCTTTTCAAACCCAGGAAGAAGAAATCGTTCATGTTTGCCAGGCAGAGAGTACAAAACTGACGCCGAAAGAACGAATGAAGATTCCTCGTAATGTGATGCCTGAACAAGAGTCCGAACTTCGCGCAACAAATTTCGAGGAAGTTTCTCTGGGTTTTACCGAGGAACAAGCGATCAATGAAGCGAAACGCTGCTTGCAGTGCAACAATCCTCAATGTGTCGCAGGGTGTCCTGTGAGAGTCAAAATTCCTCAATTTATAAAAAAGGTCAGCGAAGGAAAATTTCTTGAGGCAGCGGCAATTATTGAAGAGGATAATGTGCTGGGTATTGTTTGTGGACGTGTTTGTCCGCAATCGGATCAATGTGAAGGTGTTTGTATATTGGAGAAACGCGGCGAAGCGGTCGCGATTGGTGCTTTGGAACGATTTGTCACAGATTATAAACGGGAAAAATCCGGTGGGGCGCCTGTGCAGCCTCCTGAAGTCAAGAAGACGGGGAGAAAAGTTGCGATCGTTGGTTCTGGTCCTGCCAGTCTCAGCTGTGCAGGTGACTTAATCCGCAAAGGTCATGAAGTGGTTGTATTTGAAGCCCTGCATGAATTTGGCGGTGTTCTGGCTTATGGAATTCCCGAATTTCGTTTACCCAAACAAATTGTTCGTGAAGAGGTGCAGCATTTGGGTGAGATGGGTGTTACCTTCCGCAAGAATGTTGTCATTGGAAAAACATTCAGTATTGATGATTTGCGCCATAAGAAGGGCTTTGATGCTATCTTTATTGGCGCTGGAGCCGGGTTGCCTCGGTTTATGTCAATTCCTGGTGAAGAATTGGTGGGTGTTTCATCTGCAAACGAATTTCTCACACGGGTGAACCTGATGAAAGCCTACCAATTCCCGCGATATGAAACACCGGTCTTTGATTGCCAGGATAAGCGGATTGCTGTTATCGGAGGAGGGAATACAGCGATGGACTCTGCTCGTGTGGCTTTGCGAATGGGCGCGGCAGAGGTGTTTATTATCTATCGCCGTACCGATGAAGAAATGCCAGCCAGAAAAGAAGAAGTTCGGCATGGCAAGGAAGAAGGATTGAAATTCCTCTTCCTGCATAACCCCATTGAATTCATTGGGGATGAAAAAGGATGGCTGAGAAAAGTTCGTCTGCAACGGATGGAGATGGGTGAGATGGATGAGTCTGGACGCCGCCGACCGATTCCGATTGAAGGGGATACCACAATAATGGATATTGATGCTGCAATCATTGCTATCGGCAATGGCTCTAACCCTATTCTGGTTCGCAGCACACCCGATCTGGAATTCACCTCCCGTGGAAATATTGTGGCCGATGATGAAACCCAGCAAACCAATATGGAAGGTGTGTATGCGGGCGGAGATATTGTTACAGGTGGTGCGACAGTGATACTCGCAATGGGTGCCGGCCGCAAGGCTGCGGCTGCGATTGATCGCTATTTAACAGATTTAGATCACAAAGATTAGTATCTTTGAGGTAGGAAAAGACGATGGAAGAAATGGTGCAGAACTCTGAAACCATTGAATTTGGTGAGGTAATCCAGAGCTTGCTTGACGAACAGACGCCGTTCCCGGCTCCTTTCTGGAACTATTTTTCAGATATTACAGAGATTGAACTGCAAAAGCTAAAGAGCTATTGGGAAGAGATCAGCGACAAACGAAAGACTACCTTGCTGCAAGACCTGGCAGGTATGATGGAATATAATTTTCAGGTTTGTTTTGATGATTTCGCAAAATTCTGCATTATGGATGATGCTCCCAGTGTTCGAGAGGCAGCCATCCGCTTGTTGTATGAATATGATCGGCGTGATCTTGTTCCCGTTATGCTGGATATTCTTGAAAATGATGCCGATGAAATGGTTCAGGCCGCAGCAGGGACTATGCTGGGTAATTATGTATATCTCGGTGAATTGGAAGAATTACCCCGAAAAGATAAAATACTCATTGAAGAGACGTTGCTCCATGTAATTTCTGAAAGCGATTCGACTCTTGTACAGCGTCGTTGCTTAGAAGCGCTATCTTTTTCCAGCCATGAAGAAATTGATCCTTTGATATTGGCAGCCTATGAAACAGGGGAAAGGGATTGGATTGCTTCTTCAATATTCGCGATGGGGCGTAGTGCAAACCCCCAATGGGCTCCATATATTCATCGAAATCTGGATCATGATGACTCTGATATTCAATTTGAAGCTATTCAAGCGGCGGGCAGGATGTATTTAGAGAGCGCATTACCTTTACTTCTCATGCTGGTTGAGGATGTTGAATCACTGGCTCAACCCATTCGCATGGCCCTGGCTGAAGCGTTGAAAAATATTGGCGGTGAAGAAGGAATCCAGGCATTGAATCTTCTCTTGAAAGCTGCAGAAGATGATGAAGAAGCGGACATGATTGGAAGTGCGATCGAATATGCTGCTTTCACCAATACTGCAACCGTGCCTGATATGTTTGAGTTTGATGGAGAGGATGCAGAGGAAGCGATTGATAAAGTCAATGGTCATTCCCCGCTGCGTGATTCTTCAGATTCTGTATAAATAAGCTGCATGATATCGTCGACCAAATAATCAGATGGTAGGATGGGGTAAAGGGGATTTTTAGAAATGAAAAGACTTCACGCAATTGTAACTGGCAGGGTGCAGGGGGTTGGGTTTCGCTATTTTGTGCAGCAGCGAGCTGCGAAACTGGAACTCACCGGTTGGGTGCGGAATCAATGGGATGGAAGTGTTGAATTAATCGCAGAAGGAAGCCATCTAGGTTTGCAGGCTTTATTGAAAGCCCTTTATCAGGGACCGCCGTCAGCGAGAGTTACGGATGTTAATTTTACCTGGCAAACCGCAACTGGAGACTTTCGAAGTTTCAGGGTAAAGTTTTAATTACGTTATGGGAGATTCATTTTCTCAACAGGGTGGTAATGAATAGCTTCTTTTAATTTTCTAAAGAGCGACAGGTTTGAAGGAAAGAGTTGAATGAGTTGATTCATTGCGATCATTTACTCTTTTTTTTGCGCTTGGCGGTTTTTCATTTATAAAGATGAAGTTTATTTATACTGGTAAAAACGGAGGTTTGCGCTATTATTAATAAGAAACCAATAAAAAATGACAAGGAGTGATTATGCATCCGAATCCAATGCTAAAGAAACTCGGCCTCGATAACGACGATCGTGTGGTGATCATTCACACAGACGATATCGGAATGTGCCAATCAAGTGTGGCTGCTTTTGCAGATTTGTGGGAGGTAGGAGGAATATCCTCTGGTGCTATTATGATTCCCTGTGCATGGGCACCGGCCGCAGCAGCGTATGCCCGTGAGCATCCTGAAGCTGATTTAGGGGTTCACCTTACTTTGACGAGTGAGTGGGAGACGTATCGTTGGGGGCCAATCTCGAGTCGAAATCCTGAAAGCGGGATGATGGATGAAGAAGGGTTTTTTCCCCATACTGCTGAGGAAGTGCAGAAAAAAGGCGACCCCGCATTTGTGAAAGTTGAAATTGCGGCCCAGGTAGAAAAAGCAATATCATGGGGTATACTCCCCACCCATATCGATACGCATATGGGTTCCGTTGCCCACCCGAAATATATGATGGACTATGTTCAGATAGCCCTGGCCAATAAGCTGCCTCCAATGATTTTCCGTTTAAGCGTTGAAGGCTGGAAGAAGGTTCATCCATTAATCACGGATGAACTGGCCATTCAGGCTGCTCAGATGGTGCTGCAATTAGAAGAAATTGGGTTGCCGATGTTGGATAATATTAATGGGCTGGATCTGGATGTTGATCCTGTCTCTCGGCTTGAGCAGGCAAAATCGGTGTTTGATGGTCTGCCTGTTGGTATAACTCATTTCATCATCCATCCCTCAAAAGAAACGCCAGAATTAAAAGCGATCACCGCTGATTGGCGCTGTCGCGTGGCAGATTATCAGCTATTCATGGGCAAAGAAGTGAGGAAGTATTTAAACGAGATTGGTGTGCATGTTATCGGGTATCGAGCATTGCAAGAATTAATTCCTTAGTAAGGAGATAAAAGCATGGAACAAAAGCCGGTTAAGTTAGGTTTTAAGTATAAGGTTACCTGGGGGGTGGCTTCTTTAGGTAGTTCCCTGATCAGTGGGATTTATGCCGCGATGCTTCCAATTTTTTATCAGGACTATCTGGGATTATCAGCAAAATGGATTGCTCTGGCTGCGACGATATACGCGGTTTGGAATGCAATAAATGATCCTTTATTTGGTTTTATCACGGATAATACACGTTCAAAGCACGGACGGCGTATTCCCTACATGCGTTTTACAGCGCCATTTCTAGCTTTGACATTTGTGCTGGTCTGGTTCGCACCTGCTGGAGCAGGAGAGATAGCACAATTCTGGTGGATGTTGGTGACCATGCTTTTGTATGACACCTGTTATACCATCATTGGCTTGGTGTATTCTGCTTTGCTGCCTGAGGTGACCGAATCCGATGCGGAGCGCAATGGTTTACAGATTTCAGCTTCGTTGTTTGGAATGGTGGGTATGATACTGGGATTTTTGATTCCAGATATGGTGCGTCCTGGAACCGGTTCGGATTCCTCGTTGCTGCCTTTCCGTCTTGCGATGATCGGGGTTGCATTGGTCGCGATGGCCTTGATTATTTTCACAACATATCGTGTCAAGGAGCGTAAAGAATTCACCCAGGTGGATAAACCGCTGTCATTAATCGAATCAATGAAATATACTTTCACAAGTAAGTCTTTCATTGTTCTGGTTGCTGAAAATTTTATGGCCATATTAACCAGTTCACTTGTAACAGGGTCTTTGTTCTATATCGCAGACTACGTGATGCAGGTGCCGACAATTAACTTGTTGATTGCTCTTTTTATCCCCATTATGATTATGATACCGCTTACTGATTTGCTGCGTAAAAAATTCGGCGTACTGCGAACAATGCAGTTACTTCTGGTGGTGGCAGGTGTTGGTTTAATTGCACTGCCCTTTGTTCCAAAACCTCTCATCTGGGGGTGTTTAATATTGGCAGGAATAGGGCTTGCTGGCCCGCAGGTGCTGACGAATGTTCTGTTTGCTCAGGTAGCTGATGAAGACGAGATTCGTTCAGGGGTTCGCCGTGAGGGTGCTTTCTTTGGCGTAAACGCACTGATAACCAAACCTGCGCAATCAGTTGCAATTGCTTTGACGGCCTGGATATTAGAAAGCACGAATTTTGTGACGCGTGAATCGAATAATGGTTTGATTTTTCTTGATCAACCCGATAGCGCGATTTTCGGAATGAAAATTTTTCTCGGCCTTATCCCTGGAATAGCACTGATTCTTGGTGCAGTGATCTTGCATTTCTTCCCCTTACAGGGAAAGTATCTGGCAGAGATGCAGGAGAGAGTGTTGAATCTACATGCCGAGAAGCATGAAGAATTGGCAAGAATCTCGGAGTAGCTTTCCAGGCGAAACTACTATTTTTATCTGAAATGGATGGCAAAATTTGTCTTGTTGATGTTGTGAAAGAAGATTTCTAACAACCGTTGTTCATTAAAAACATCCTTACTTTTCTTTTTGCGTTAGAATAAAGGAAATATGGAAAAAGAAAGTAGGCATATGGATTTAAAAAAGATCACGATACTTTCCGCAACGAGCGGGTTACTGCTGGGAGGATTATTAACCTATCTATATCCAGAAGGTCAATGGTGGATCGGATTGATTTCCAGTGTGCTGCTTATATCAGTATCAATTTTCTTATTACTTCTGTCTGTGAAATTTTTGGGCGGTGAAAAAACAACACTCGCACTCACATTGACAGCATTTCTCTCACGGTTACTGGTTGGGGTGCTGTTAATGATGCTCCTCCCAGAAATCGGCTATGATACTGATCAGCAGAACGCAGGCTACCTGTTTCAGGATGCTTATGCGCGAGATACTGCCGCCTGGAAATTGGCAGCATCAGAAGATTCTGTTTTCACAGTTTTTAATGCAGAATTTTTTGAGGATCAATATGGCGGCCTTTCGTTTTTAAGTGCAATCACTTATCGATTTCTGAGTCCTGACGCACATCGTCCGTCTTTGGTATTGATTCTTTCATCATTTGTTTTTGCTGCAGGTGTAAGTTTTTTTCATGCTGCCTTAACGATGCGGTGGAATAGCAAGATGGCAAAAATTGTTGCCTGGTTATTAGTTCTCTATCCAGAAGGAATTTTCTATACCGTTTCACAGATGCGCGAACCGTTTGTGATCGGTGTTGCTATGATTCTGTTCTGGTGCGTAGTGCAATGGTTTGAGCGCAGTAAACGGAAATATGTGTATGGTATTGCCCTGTCTTCAGTTCTCTTCATAATGCTCATTTCCTGGCGTACGGGAATGGGAGTGTTATTGATCCTGGGTGGATGGTTCTGGATTGAATATATCATTCGGATTGTCGACCAACAAAAACGACGGAAATTATGGCGCGTATTTGGCGCTGTGCTTGTACTTGGATTTGCTTTAATGGTGATTGTCACCGGGAAATGGCTGCGAGTTTCCATCTGGTGGGATATGCGGGAGATGATGGTTAATTCTGGCCTTGTGGCTTTCTTTTTGGAGGATGCACCGGAGTTGATCCAGTGGGGTTTCATCACCGTGTATGGAATTTTCCAGGTTGTTTTACCTGCAGCTGTTATTGATACTGCTGCTCCATTCTGGAAGGGAATCACAATTATGCGTTCTGCTGGCTGGTATTTGCTGCTGCCTTTGCTGTTATATGGCCTTTATGCAGTATGGCGTCAGAAAGATCGCAGCGAAAAATTGGTAATGCTGTGGTTTATTATCATAAGCTGGGGTTGGATTGTGTTCTCGTCACTTCGAGCTGGTGGAGATATGTGGGATAATCCCCGTTACCGAACCGTATTTCTACCCTTCTTTATGATCCTGGTTGTGATGATATGGAAATTACGAGATCACTGGTTGTGGCGGGTTGCCTCTATCGAAGGTTTTGCATTGCTGGTCTTCACACAGTGGTATCTTTCACGGCATCAATTCTTTTCGTGGCATTTGCCGATGGCACAAATGATCGGAGTAATTCTTGCGTTTTCCGCTATTATTATTGGTACTGGTGTTTACCATGAATTGAAGGAACGCAGGAGATCAAAACTCCTCATACAAAATTAAGCTGAAACTTTCGTGTTGAAGCCACCCTGAACAAAAGGCAAATTATCAATTATTTTATTTAATGATGGAAATGGTATGACATCTAAAAAATTTGAACCTGTAATTGGTCTTGAGGTTCACGCTGAACTTAATACAAAATCGAAAATGTTTTGTGCTTGCCCGGTAGTGGATTCTGTTAATGCGGCGCCAAATACAGCGGTTTGCGCAGTTTGTTCTGGCATGCCGGGAGTTTTGCCGGTTGTCAATGAGCAGGCGGTTTCTGATGCGATTCTGGTAGGATTGGCACTACACTGTGAAATCAATGAGACAAGTATTTTTGAGCGGAAAAATTACTTCTATCCAGACTTGCCGAAAGGCTACCAGATTTCTCAATACCAGATGCCATTGGCAGAACATGGGTATATTCGCATTCGAACGAGTGGAGGGTTGCGGAATATTCAAATCAATCGAGTTCACATGGAAGAAGACGCTGGAAAATTAACCCATGTGGTGGGAGCTGATGGCGAACAATATTCGCTTGTTGATCTCAATCGGGCAGGAGTGCCGCTGTTGGAGATTGTCACAGAACCTGATCTCTTCACCCTGGAAGAGATGCGCGCCTATGCCCTTGAATTGCGGGCGATTTTACGTGTTTTAGGTGTCAATAGCGGGGATCTTGAGAAAGGTGTGATTCGCTTTGAAGCCAATATCTCCATGCGGCCTGAAGGCAGTGACACGCTGGGTAAGCGAGTCGAAATCAAGAATCTTAACAGCTTCCGTGCGATGGAGCGAGCTGTGGCATATGAAATGAAGCGGCAGCACGATTTGTTAGCAAAAGGAAATGAAGTAGCTCAGGAGACACGAGGGTGGTCTGAAAAACTACAGGAAACATATATTATGCGTTCAAAGGAAGATGCGCATGATTATCGGTATTTCCCTGAACCGGATTTGCCCCCGCTGGTTGTATTAGACGAATGGGTGGAAAAGCTGCGTCAGAAATTACCTGAACTGCCATGCGCCCGAACGGAACGTTTCATTAGTGAGTATCTATTAACGGTGAAGCAGGCAGAATTACTGGTGTCTTCATACGCGATTGCTGACTTTTTTGAAGCTGTGATGGAAGATACTGCTATGCCCGCACGAAATACGGCAGGATGGATTCTTGATTCAATCTTCGCCTGGCTAAATGAGCATGGAAAAAATTTCTCAGACCTTGAAATACGTCCAGAAGATTTTGCGGAATTCTTAAATTGCGTGCATGCAGGCGAGATTAACCGGTCAACTGGGTTAACGATTCTGTTTGAGATGCTGGGAACGGGAAAAACCGCCAGAAGCATTATTGATGAGAAAAACCTGGGACAGGTATCTGATGCCAACGAGATTGAGGCTGTGATATTAGCTGTTTTGAATGAGCATAACGATGAAGTCAATCGTTATCGTGCTGGAAAGATTGAACTTTTGAACTGGTTCTTTGGGCAGGTGATGAAAACCTCCAAAGGCAAAGCTAATCCGACCGTAGTCAGGGAGACGCTTAATAGACTTTTAGGTGACAGGTAGATATGTAATCTTGCGGCCTGAAAGAAGCACGTCATTATTAGATATTGGTCACCTTGCGAAAAAAAATTGTTGTCCATTAAATTATAGATACACCATAA
>CAZQSG010000072.1:0-13001 GCA_964595925.1 uncultured Anaerolineaceae bacterium
AAAAAGCCTTCTTTCACATCTGCCGGATACATTATATCAGCAGTACTGGATATCTCCAATAATATATCTTTTGATCGTTTTCTCATTGATATACAACCAGAAATAGAAAGTAACACTAGCAAGCATAATAATAGTTTCAATCGAGTTTTCATTATCTACACCTCTTTCCGTTGACCGGTATACGAGTGATTCCTACAAGGAATCGCCTTAAGGTCAAAGCGTAGCTTTGACTCGTAGTCAGTCGGGCTGGCACCATTTATGTCACGAATCTCACCAAAGGCTGAATACTTCATCTCACTTACGATAGTATCACCTTTGCTGACGTAAATTGTTAATCCCCCCTTGCCAATTATTCTTAGCAGGTGTTGAGAAAAACACTTTCGATCAACAATTGCAGAGCCCTCTGAATTAGCTTCACTCTTCATTCAATGATAAGCGGCATCACCCCGTACCCCTTAGAGATGTTTCGACCTGGCCCAGCTTTGCTGGGTCTTACTAAACATGATAGCGTCTGGGGTCTTGTCATTCTGGTTGGGAATCAGTGAAGCTGCTGAACCAAAAAGCTGTCACCCTGAGCGAAGTCGAAGGGTCTCTGAGGGGATGCCACATAGAAATTCTTCATAAGGAAAAGTTCAGAAGCATGACTGTCTCAGCGATGTTTCGATGCGCCATGTAAAGCATGGCTTACTCAACATGACAGTGTGTGAGGTATTGTCATTCTTCCACTCAAACGTAACAAGAAAAGGGGTGTTTCTATCTAAACGAAGTTTCGTTATCCAACGGGAAAACACTTTCGATCAAAGATCGCAGAGCCTTCTGAATGGGCTTCACATCATAATGATGGACATAGTGTCCGGCGTGAGGAATATTAACGATCTCACGGAGGCCTTTCCAACGCAGTTTTGACGCGGCCGCAGTTTCAGGGCTGATGATAGCACCTTTGGCCGGGTCACCAGTTACCAGAACACCCGGGCAGGGGATGGTTTCGATATAGTCATCCCAACGGGGATTCGTATGCTGGTAGCCGTTGAGCGTATTTTCTTTGATGAGTTTTTTCCCTTTTACCCAGTGTTCATGATCTTCCGGATGCCATTGAGGGAAATTCTTCTGTGCAAAGCGCAGGAGCTGGGCTTCACTAAAACGTTTCCATTGATGGATCGTGCGTGTCCAATACTTTGCTTCCTGTTCAGGGTTGATTGTTTGCTCGAAACCACCTTTCCATGAGGGGTCAATCAACACCAGTCCTTTGATCCATTCTGGATGGCGAATGGCTGCGGCTGTACCGACATTGGCACCCATCGAATGGCCGATGATAATGTTGGGTGTAAAATCCGTTTCATTGAGCACGGCATCGAGATCATCGACGCGTTCGTTGATGGTGTAGTGTGAGGGAGGGCCATCGCTGTGGCCGTGGGCCCGGGCGTCAGGAGCAAGAATGTCATACTCTTTGACGAAGGGTTCCGCCAGCCGTTTCATTGCAAGGCCGTATTCCGCCCAGCCATGCAGGAAGAGTAATTTGGGTTTGCCCGGATTGGGGCTGTACCAATAGTGAAGGTTCATAGACTCTTGATGGGTTGTTCCATCGAGTGTATAGCTAATGTTTGTGTCGAAGTTGCCAGATTTCCAATTCATAGATATCAGTTACCAACCATTCGTTTTTGAATAAATAAGTTCTTCCTTAAGAAAGTTTTCCAATTCTGCAATTATACCGCCCAAATAAAGTCCCAGCTTATCAATATCGATATGCAGGGATTGGTTAGACGATTTAGAATTCAGAAAGTTACGTTGTGGCAGGTTTTATGATGAAGGAGAGCAATAATCCATCATAATTTTCTGAGATTTATTTTGTTACTGCCCAACAAAATCACGTTTATCTGTCTTGCGCGGCACGACATCACAGGTTTCCATATACCAGTAAAGGAGACGGTCTTTGAGTTGACGGGCGACCTCTTTTAATGTCGGGTCATCAATTCGATTGGTGGTTTCACCCGGGTCGTTGATCAGGTCATAGAGTTCATCCTGCTCGTAGAGCCGCATGGTGTATTTATACTGATTTGTTCGGCACATAGCGGCTTTGGTGTGATAGGGTTCGTCATCATTCGATTGCAGCCCGACACGCGGCCAATAAAGCCCTGTTGGATTCTGATTACTGGTTGAATCTTTCTCCATGGCCTGCTCTTCGCCATATCGGCGGCCGCCTTCACAAAACACAGCATCACGGTGTTCCTCTGTTTCTCCAGCAAGGACAGGCAGGAGGCTTTTTCCAAAGCTGTCATATCCCGGATCTATGTCCAACAGGTCGTAGACGGTGGCGGTGAAATCCACCAGTTCTACCAATGTGTCCTGCCGCACGCCTGGTTTGAGGGCGGTGCCTTTGGGCGGTTTGATGATGAAAGGAACGTTGCTCAAACAATCTTCGAAGGTGTTTTGTGTTTTTTCCACCAGCCCGTAATCACCGGTGAAATCACCATGATCTGAGAAGAGAAAGAAAGCACTGTTGTCATATAGGTTGGCTTCTTTGAGGGTTTCAAGCACCATGCCGGCTTGATGATCAATCCGGGTGCACATGCCATAATAGACGGCTCGCAGTTCACGCCAGCGTTCTTCGCTCCAGCTTTGCAAGTTCTGGCGCTGGTTGATGCCCTTCAATAAGCTGGGTTTACCTTCCCAGTTCTCAGGTGCAGGAATTTGTGCAGGGATGGCATCCCGGTCGATGGCGCTGAAATAAGGTTCTTCGACGCAGTAGGGAGGATGAGGGTAGCTTAGTGGCAGGAAGACACAGAAGGGTTGTTCTTTATGATAATTTCGGATGAAATCAAGTGCACCGAAAACATTAACCCAGTCACCATCGAGATAAAATTCATCATCCCCTTTATCCAGTAATCCTTTGAAAAAGCTGTAATAGGTGTCTTCGTCAGAGGTTCCCCGCCAATCCTCGATATTATCATGGTTTCCTTCTTGCTGACGCATGCCCCAGCGTTCAAAATCTTTCTTTGTGGGTGTAAATTTTTCATCAACATATCCTCCCCAGCCTTCCTGTCCGGGGTAAAGATCATTCTTTCCGCCCCACCAGATGTAATATCCTTGTTCTTTGAGGACTTTGAACAGATGACGCTGGTTGGCTTCCTCATGTACCATGTGATGCATGGTGCGGTGTCCGTGCACGTGTGGATAGAGACCGGTCATAAAACTACAACGCGATGGAGTGCAGACGGTGTTCTGGCAGAAAGCGCGTCGGAAAGATACAGCGTCTTCCTGAACAAGTTGGTCAAGATTAGGGGTGACCGCGGCAGGGTTTCCGAAATGTCCCATGACATCAGCACGCCATTGGTCCGGGTTGAAAATAATCAAGTTTGGTTGGGTTGGCATTCGCGGACTCCTTTATAAATCAGGACATTAACTCTGCTTACCAAATACTGCTCGAATCGCTTCGAGATAGGCCATTCCATGAACCGTGTCAGGCTCAAGGTAACTTCCTTCTGTCCATTCGTTCCAGGCGTTGATCGTCAATATTTTTTCATCCGCAGGGACATCCTTCAGGAAAACCGAGGCATCACGCAGCGCGTTTTCGAAGGCTTGCGGTGTGTTGTCTTTCAAAGCTGGCATATAAGGGTAGCCGATATTGGCGTGAGTGTCAGAAGGCAGTGTACGGGGACTGGAATCCCAGCCCATAGTTACATTTGGATGATAGGGGAGACCTTCAACATTGAAGGAAAGTTTTGCCTTACTGCGATACTCGCCATATTTCCGCATTGCATAATCATAAGAAGTCTCTGGGAAGTCTGGAAGAGCTGCATGGTGAATCCAAACATAGGAAGTCACACTGTCAAATCCCAGCGCATGCACCGAAGAGGCAACTGTCGCCAGCTCATCGCTTTGGGTTGGCACAAAATCCGCCCAATTGCTCCCGCCCCATACTACAGCGTTGAGGTGGAGATTAGGGAAACCTGCTTTAATAACCTTTGCTCGAAACGAAGCGAGAGCCGCTGTGGCGGCAGTTGGGCTTCCAAAACTACTGATAAATTTTTCCAGATCATAGATTGAGAAGTAAGGAGCGTTGTCCACCAGCCAATAGGATGGATGCTGGAAATATCGTTCAATGATTAAATCTGTCATCAGCTCCCATGTTGCGGGTGTAATTTTCCCCGCATGAAGCAGATCAGGAGTGTTTTTAAAATTCGTGGGATGAATATTGATCCAGTCGTGATTGGCCCACATGAGGGCAAACTTCAAGCGGTGTGCGTTGGGTGCCTGCATGAACCCTTTTTCTAATCCGCGTTGCAGGAAAGGGCCTTTATTGTAGTAGTACCAATCAAATAGAAAAGCATCAATGCCATGATCCGCGGCTGCGTCAATCTTTTGCGCCATTTGTTGGGGATCAGCCTCGTCTGTGTATCCCCACAGAGGAACACGGGGTTGATTGTGGCCTTGCCATCGGGGAGTCGCATGTTTGACTAATTCCCATTCAGTCCAACCTGGTCCATGCACGGCTTCATTTTGGACATCAAGATGATAATTGGGGAAGTAATACACAGCGATTTGCGGTTTTGTTGACATCTGGGTCTCCCTGAATGAATTCAGTAATATCTGATTCGATTGTACTACTCAGGGCGAGAGTCGGTTTCAAATGAAAAAAGGGATAAAGTGACTTGTTGGATTATTTTTTGAACGATACAATTGTGCTTATGTCTGAGACAAAAAACCATCGCCGGCAACTCTTCTTTTATACTATCACGATCTTTACCTATTGGGCTTCGTTATATTTTTTTGTACCCACGCTTTCAGTCTATGCTGAAGAGGTTACTCATGACCTTTCGGTTGTAGGTGTCATTATTTCCATGTATGGTCTATGGCAGGCGCTTGCTCGTTTTCCACTCGGGATTATCAGCGATAGTATTGGAAGGCGTAAACCTTTCATCATCGTTGGCTTGTTGTTGGGCGGGGTGGGCGCTTTGATCATGATGAATGCGAATAGCGCCACCGGACTGATTATCGGCCGTGGTGTCACAGGGTTGTCTGCAGCCACATGGGTGCTATTAATGGTCGGTTTCAGCAGTCTCTTCCCGCCTGAACAGGCTGTGAAAGCAGCAGCGATGGTCAATATCGTTAATGCAGTAGGGCGAACGCTGGCGACTGGTCTCAATGGAACTTTAAATGGACTGGGAGGGTATTCGCTGGCGTTTAAAGTAGCTATTGGCGCCAGCATTCTGGCAGCGTTATTTTTCATACCCGTCAAAGACCCAAAGCGCCCCACTCGCAAACCGAATTTTAGTGCTATCAGCCGCCTCATCACCCGTCCTGAAGTTCTTGTACCATCTCTTCTGTCAGCGATTATTCAATTTTCAGCATGGGCTGCCATCTTTGGGTTTATTCCCATTCTCGCGCGGCAGTATGGAGCCACGGATATACAACTCAGTTTGATGTCGATGCTCAATATTGTTGTTGGTGTCTTTGGAAACTTGATGATTTCGATGGTGGTTCAGAAGATTGGCAGCAAACCTGTATTATTGACAGGGATCACTTTAATTGGGATTTCTCTGGTTTTTGTTGCTACAGCTTCTTCTTTAGGATTCTTATTTGTAGCGATGATAATGATGGGTCTTGGCGGGGTTTCGACCTCGACGTTAATGGGGCTTTCTATCCGTTATGTGCGTGAGGAAGAACGTTCTACCGCAATGGGTCTTCACCAATCGATTTATGGGTTTGGTATGTTCTTTGGCCCTTATCTAAGCGGTTTTCTGGCAGAAGCTATTGGTGTGCAGGAGCTCTTCTGGGTTCTGATGGCGGTTGTTGTCGTGGGCGGTTATACTGGAACATTCATTATTCACCGCATCGAAGAGAAAATCTCCATGAATCATGATCCTGCGCTGGCGGAATGAAATTCAGGGAAGCAAAAAGAAAACAACTCAGCGTAAAGACACCGAGTTGTTTATTAATTAATTAGATTTTCAAATTCAGATTATTGTTACTTTCCGATTCTCTCCAGTTCTTCAGCCACAATAGTGGGCTCTAATTTTTTGAACAGAGGGGTGGGTTTTTGGAACGTCTGTCCAGGCTGGAGGTTGCTGGGTTTCCATTCGCCTGCGGCTTTGTCAGGGTCGTAGCGTAGAACGGTATGCTGCCCCAGTTGGTCCTGTTTGTCCTGCGTAAAGGGTTTGCCGAACAATGGATATTCGTAGTTCAAAAAGCCATGCAGCTTTTCGCTTGTAAAGGGAAGGAAAGGTGCGAATAGAGTCTTGAGCGAGTCAATTGCTTTCATCGCTGTGAAGATGGCACGGCCAGCCGCGGCCTGATCTTCTTTAATGACTTTCCATGGTTCAGTAGAATCCAGATATTTGTTAACTTCACTGGCAAGTCTTACGGCCTCGGATAATGCGGCACGCAGCTTGACAGATTCAATCAATTCACCAATGGTTTCGAAGCCTTTTTCGATATTTTCCAACAGAGATGTGTCCATCTCGGTTAATTCGCCTGGATTCGGCACGACGCCATCGAATCGTTTATAAGCAAAGCCGAGGACGCGGTTGGCAAGGTTGCCCCATGTCGCAATTAGTTCACCGTTGTTGCGGTTATAGAAATCTTCCCACGACCAATCAGAATCACGCGTTTCGGGCATGGTTATGGTAAGGTAATAGCGCAATGGATCGGGATCATAGCGTTCGAGATAATCCAACACCCATACGCCCCAGTTGCGGCTGCCAGAGATTTTTTGACCCTCCATGTTCATGAATTCGTTGGCAGGTACGTCATACGGAAGTACAAAAGGCTTGGGGGCTTTGGCGCCCATCATGGCATCAAAGTCAGTGCCGCATCCCATCAATTCAGCAGGCCAGATGATGGCATGGAAGGGGATGTTGTCTTTGCCGATGAAGTAATAGGTCTTCGAATCGGGATTTAACCACCATTCGCGCCATTGATCAGGATTGCCGGTAATTTTGCTGTATTCGATGGTGGCAGAAAGATAACCGATTACCGCTTCAAACCACACGTACAGTCGTTTATCATCCCAGCCTTCGACAGGAACGGGAACACCCCAGGAGATGTCGCGGGTAATGGCGCGCCCGCGCAGGGGGTTATTTTCAATCTGTCCTAGAGATTGACGCAATACGTTTGGCCGCCAGTAGCTTTCCCGTTCTTTGAGGAATTGAACAATCTTCGGTTCCAAATTCCCCAGGTCAAGGAAGAAATGCTCTGTTTCACGCAGTTCCGGTGTGGAGCCATCTACTTTGGAACGCGGGTTAATCAATTTCTCACTTTCGAGCAAGCTACCGCATTTGTCACATTGATCAGAGCGGGCGTTGTCGTAACCGCAGATATAGCAGGTGCCTTCTACATATCGATCAGGCAGGAAGCGTTTTTGAGCTGATGAATACCACTGTTTTTGCATGTCTTTGTAAAGGAAACCATTGTCTTTGAGCACGGTAAATATTTTCTGGGCAATATCCTGATGATTGGTGGTATGGGTACTGGTATAGAGGTCATACAGAATTCCAGTTTTTTGGAAAAGCTCCAGAAAATGATTGTGGAAATGTTGATAGACATCAATTGGTGTCGAATTTTCAGCATCAGCACGCACTGTGATCGGTGTTCCATGGGCATCTGAACCGGAAACCATTAAAACCTGGCGGCCGCACATGCGGTGATAACGGGCGACAATATCGGCCGGGAGGTGTGACCCGGTCATATTCCCTACATGGATATCAGCATTGGCATAAGGCCAGGCGACACAAATTAATACAGGTTCAGACATTTTCATTTCCTCCGAGACGACCGACTAGATTTAGTGCGATTGTAACATAGGTGAGGCACTCTGGCACAGAAGATGAAATAGTTTCGATCTTGCGGGTAGAGAGGAGCAATTCTGTTTTTCGTTCTGATGGGGTATGTTCGTGGCTGGAATGAGAACAGCTGCTATCCGGTTAATTTTTCTTTCAATAAGGAAAATATGAAAATCAATTGATTTACTTTGTGATTTATTGAGGAATTGTCTGGTTAAAAAGGGATTAATTCGTTATAATTAAACCAATTCTCATATGAGAGTTTAACAATTCAGACGGATTATTTTATTCTGGAGGATAAAATGAAAAAATCAATATTGGCTATCGTAACTCTTCTGATTCTCATGAGCTTCTTTATGGCCTCTTGCGGCCCCGCAAAAGCTGAACTGGGCACTGAAGAAAATCCCATTATCTGGGCCGTCGTTCCTTCTGGCGAGACTGAGCGTGTGGTTTCAGGTTTTGAAGATGTAGCCGCCATCATCTACGAAGAAACTGGCCTTGTGGTGAAACCCTTTGTTGCCACTGAATATGCCGGTGTAATTGAAGCTCTTTCCAGTGATCCCCCCAAAGCTCACATGGCCTCTCTGGCAACGTTTGCCTACATTATGGCTGCTGAACGAGGTGTTGCTGAAGCTGAACTGGTTTCTGCACGCTATGGCGCCCCATTCTACAATGGACAGATCTTCGTTCATGCGGATAGCGGCATTGAGACGATTGAAGACCTGGCCGGTAAGACTTTCTGCCGAGCAGATGCACTCAGCACCAGTGGTTGGATCATCCCCAGCATTACGCTCAAAGCTGCTGGCGTAGACCCTGATACTGATCTTGCTGGAATTGTTGATGCAGGCTCACACGATGCATCTGTTTCAGGTGTGTACAATGGCGATTGTGATGCTGGTTCCTCTTATGTAGATGCGCGCACCAGAGTGGAAGAGACCTATCCTGATGTTATGGATAAAGTCGTTGTTATCTCAGTTTCCGCTGACATTCCCAATGACGGTGTTCAATACAGCCCTGTCGTTCCTCGAGAAATCCGCGACCAGCTGAACGCTGTCCTGATGGCTATGCCTGAGACGGAAGCAGGCGCCGAAGCGCTTGAAGCTGCTTATCAATGGAATGAGCTGGTACTTAAGGATGACACTTTCTACGATCCCTTCCGCCAGGTTCTTGATGCTGCAGGTGTGGATGTTGAATCCCTGATGCCCTAACAGATAAACCCTTTATTTAAGAAATGAATCATCAAAGAGGACAAATGTAAATTGTCCTCTTTGATATTTAATCAAACTTTTATAGTTTGGTTAAAATGAATACTGGGCCATGATTTAGCGGCAATTTCATTTATAATTGATTTTAGTTATTCTACTGAAGCATATCATTCGAGGAGGTGCACTGGATGCTTGAAATCCGTCACTTGACCAAAATATATGAAGATGGGACTGTTGCTCTGAAAGATGTCAGCTTCACCGTACCAGATGGTGAGTTTTTGATTGTCATTGGTTTGAGCGGTTCTGGCAAGTCTACGTTGCTGCGTTGTATCAATCGGCTAATTGACCCTACTGAAGGAGAAATCATCTGGAACGGGGTAGATCTGGCTCAGATCAGCGGTGCTGACCTTCGCAAGGCCCGCCGGCATATTGGTATGATTTTTCAACATTTCAACCTGGTTGAACGGTCTACAGTTATGACGAATATCATGAGCGGACGACTGGGATATGCACCTACCTTTGCCTCTGTCTTTCGTCGGTTTTCAAAAAGTGATATGGAGATGGCTGATGTTGCGCTTCAACGCCTGGGCATTGAAGACCAGGCGCACAAGTTGGCTCGCGAGTTGAGTGGTGGTCAGCAGCAGCGTGTTGGCATTGCGCGGGCACTGATGCAGGAGCCCGATCTGATTTTGGCTGATGAGCCTGTAGCCAGTCTGGACCCGGTTCTGGCACATTCCATTATGCAATATCTTGAGCGTCTAAATAAGGAAGACCATATGACAATCATATGCAGCCTTCATTATCTTGATCTTGTGCAGCGTTACTCTACCTCAGTCATTGGCCTGCGTGACGGCGAAGTGGCTTATGAGGGCAGTAAACACGATATTATCAACATGACGGACGAAGAATTTAAAGATATTTATGGGCAGGAAGCGGAACGTGTGGGCGGCGGACTGGAAGGATCACTCAACGAGGAGGTGGCAGTGTGAATGTAAAAGAAAAAAACAAATTCGATTCAAGTCCTGCAAAGCCATCTCTGGTTCCTCCCTGGATGGCAGCCTTTCTTTCTGCCATCGTCCCCGGTCTTGGACAGGTGCTTGCGCGTCAATTATGGCGCGGAATTCTTGTATTTGTCAGCTTTGCATCCATTATTGGTTTAATGGCGTGGCGTTTCGTGGAGACTGCTCCGCGTGACACTGGCTGGTTCAATATTATTCAAAAGGCTTATTATCTTGAACCGATTCTTATCTTGATTACTGTTTCGACTGGACTTTTATACCTCTCGAATATCTATGATGGCTTTATGATGGCAAAGATTGCTGGTGATTCTGAACGAACACGCCCAATGCTGGTCTTCATCATGCTCATCCTGGTTTTCTTCGGTATCGGATGGCAGATTGGTGGTATTGATCTTTATGCGATGGTAAGGCAGGCACCAGATGCTGCCCCGGCACTCTCTCGTTTGCTGTGGCCCTGGGAACGAGCTATTACTTATCCAGAGGTGATCGAGAAAGGAACGGTTGAAATTCTTTCGCCCTGCACAGAGACAGAATTCATCCCGGCACCACCGCCTGATGAAGGCCCCTATCTTCTAACAGACCCTGTTTGCGGCGACACCAGTGAGCAGGGCGGAGACACAGGGACGAATTTCCATGTTGAAGGGTACAATTTCTCCAACGAAAGTGAGATCGAAATCTGGTGGAAAGATCCACTCAGAAATGAATTCCGACAGCGGCAGGGAGGTGAATATATATCGGTCTTGCCAGATGAAAACGGTAATTTTGAGGTGGATATTGCCATGCCTTATCGTCTTCTTCCGCCTTCAGCAGGTGAAGAGGCAAAAGTATGGACGCTTCAAGGGCGGCAGGTTGTTGCTGTCCAGGATTGGGAGTTCAGCCAGGAACTCACAATTTCTATTGAGAAAATGATTGAAACCATTTTTATCGGGATGATGGCCACTTTCTTTGGCATCCTTTTAGCGCTGCCCCTCAGTTTTCTTGCGGCGAAAAATCTCATGTCGGCATCGCCGGTGACTTTGGTGATCTATTACATTGTACGTGCTATCATGAACATTGTGCGCTCTATTGAGCCACTTATCTGGGCCATTATCTTCATCATCGTGGTTGGTCTTGGTCCATTTGCTGGTATTTTGGCACTTACGCTGCACTCTGCTGCAGCTCTTGGCAAGCTCTACTCTGAGTCAATTGAGTCGATTGATACAGGACCGATTGAAGCGATTCAGGCGACCGGAGCCAACTGGTTCCAGATGGTTTCTTATGCGGTTATACCACAAATTATTCCACCATTCGTATCGTTCACCATTTATCGTTGGGATGTCAACATTCGTATGTCTACAGTTATTGGTATGGTCGGTGGTGGTGGAATCGGTTTTGTGCTCTCGCAATGGATTCGTCTGCTGGATTATTCAGCGGCGGGCATCGCAGTATGGTTTATTGCTATCACTGTAGCGATTCTTGACTATGTCAGTGCGGAAATCCGCGAGCGATTTGTTTAGCGTTATATGTCAAAATTTAAGATAAGAAATAATCAAACGCGCTGCGATTGCAGCGCGTTTGATTAAGGTTGTTGTTATTAATTGCCAATAATTTCCTGAGTTCTTTCCCACAAAGATGATAGCACACTTTCTAATCGTTCTCCCAGGGCTGGCCCCTGAGCGGTTGTGACATCATCTTCATTCTCGAAAATCACAAATGGAACCGCGACATCTTGAATCATCAAGTGATGCTCTGCTCCAGCTGAAACTGCCTCCCAATCAACTTCCTTATACATTCGTTCTAATTTATGATCTAAAAGACCATGTTCAAGAATGCTGTCTGGACGATCAGGATTGAAGCGGCGCCGATTTTTGCGAAGCGATTCTTCCCAGGACACATTCAGATATAAAATAGCAGCTTCTTCCAGTACCTCTTTTGATAGATGCTGGAAAGCACTTTGATAACCGCCATGTTCACTGCCACGGGAGAATTCCATGATGATTGTTTCTTCCGGGTGGTCACGACGGATCTTTTGATGTTCCAGACATAATCGCCGGATGAGAACGTCCCAAAAGTGCCGTTCCAGAAAGTAACCCTCCGGGTCTGAATGCAGGCGTGGTTTGCCCATTTGCTCTAACAGGGTATCTTCCTCAAACCAGGTCCATAACATTGGAAAATCATCCACCTCCAGAAAATCGCTTATGTGAAAGCGTGACAATCGTTCTGATTGGGAACAGTGTTTCAGGTAGTTAATGATTTCGCTTTTTCCTGCTGCTGGTCGGGCGATAAGAATTATTGTTTTAAAAGCTTCCATGGTTCATTTCTCCATTTCGTTTGATGTTACTTTATTATACTGAAAAACGATTCTCTTTTGCTATAATCAAGAGGATTGTTCGGTAGAAAAAAAGTAAAAATATCTGGATTTCAAAACCAATTTTCTATCCTGTGAATTAAGGATGTTCACCATGTGCCGATCAACTCATTCAATAAGCCTGGCTATGATGCTTTGAAAATTGTGCCACTTGTGAATCTATAATGTAAAAAGAAAGGCTCTTATGTCACTTCCTAATGATTATTCCGAACGAGTTTATGCAGGTGTCCTCGGTAAAATTATCGGTGTTTATCTCGGTCGTCCCTTCGAAGGCTGGTCGTATGAACAGATTATGCAGCAGTTGGGTGAAATTTGGTACTATGTCCATGATCGACTTGACAAACCTCTTATTGTTACAGATGATGACATCACCGGAACATTCACCTTTTTGCGGGCATTACCCGATCATGGGAATAGTCATGATATTACTCCTGAACAAATCGGTCATACATGGCTGAACTATATCATCGAGAATAAGTCCATATTATGGTGGGGCGGGATGGGTAATTCGACTGAGCATACTGCTTTTTTGCGTCTTAAGGACGGTATCCCTGCGCCACACAGCGGTTCGATGGCGCTTAATTCAAAAGTGGTTTCAGAGCAAATCGGGGCGCAAATCTTTATCGATGGATGGGCGATGGTTTTACCGAAC
>CAZQSG010000073.1:0-12493 GCA_964595925.1 uncultured Anaerolineaceae bacterium
CCTGAGAACCAACCCCCTTGCCGCCATAAATGTAAGGCTGGATCGGAGCATAATTGAGTACCTTATGCAATTTTGGCGCCACAAGTTGTTCGGGGCATGCAGGCCCTGCTAATTCGTCAAACTTCTTTTGTGCCTCAATCATCAAAGCACCCAGTAATTCAATATTTCCGATGCGCATCGCTTCGATGGCTCGCTTGTTGATCTCGTTATTTATTGGCCCTAACAAACGCTGCACATTGACTTCAATTTCATTATCAGCAACAGGATAACAGCGATTCAGACGATTCAAAATTTCTAACGTGTCTTTTTGGGCATGCAAATCAA
Organism: uncultured Anaerolineaceae bacterium; assembly: GCA_964595925.1. Lineage (GTDB taxonomy): Bacteria > Chloroflexota > Anaerolineae > Anaerolineales > Anaerolineaceae > SpSt-1165. The sequence goes on from CAZQSG010000073.1 coordinate 325, forward strand.
CAATCACCAGATGCTGCTCACTTGAGATATTGAACTCTTGTGTATCAAGTCGATCACCATCAAAGGTCATCAATACCGGGCGGTTGCCAAATGCACAACCCTGATCTAATCGTCCACAGCGAGAGGGAGTGGTAATTTCACCCTGATAAGCCATTTCCATCTCACCACGGATGGTTAATTTCAAGTCGTAAATCCGGTTAAATGCACGAGCCGCCAACACACAAATTGCAGCACTCGAGGATAAACCTTTCTTCAATGGCAAATCAGTTTTGTAATTATTTATCACCAGACCACGGACGTGGTAATGCATCAAAGCTTGATAAGCAACACCAGCTATATAACTCCAGAATCCACCATTTTGTGCTTCTGCTAATAATTCATCTGGCTGCATCGGGATTGTGTAAGGGCCAATCGAATTTCCATCATTGTCTGTTGAAGTGAGTACAAGAGAGGTAGGATGGGGTTCTACTTCTGCAAAAATCCCTTGATTGGTTCCGCAAATAATTGCATAGCCTTTTTCAATGTCGGCATTAATTCGTCTATACCCGCCTGCCCAATCAGAATGTTCGCCAAATAAACATACACGGCCTGGAACAAATAGTTTCATCAATATTACCTTTATTTTTAGATTTACACTAAACAAATAGTTCTGGACTATTATTCTGCAAAATATTCATATACCTACTCCATCATTGTATTGGGTAATGGTGGATTTTTCCAGTACCAAACAAATACAACCCTGTTATTAAGCTCTTTCTCAGCAAACAGAGAACGACAAAACTCCACTGCTTCGCCATTCTTGACTATAATTACGTTATGAGTGATTACCCATTTACGATTGTTAATTATCGAAACGACCCAAACCTGGAAGAATTGGGACGAAAAATCGCAGCAAGCGAGCATGAACACGTTCTTCTGGTAATTTCTGCACAACCGAAAGGAAAACCAGATTTACTTCAGCTTCGCCTGCTGAAGCGTCTGGCAGTCACCCACCAGCGCACATTATCCATTGCGACTCGAAATAGAAGGACAATTGAGTTGGCAAAATCAGCTCAGTTACAGGTTTTTCGAAGTGTTGGAAGCGCCAAACGAAATCGATGGAACAAACAAGCGTCAGATAATAGTCTCCTAACTCTGAAACCCAACTCTCCCCCTCCCCAATTGCCCCGGCAAAACCGCTGGTTCTTTCCGACTGTCAGGGATCACCCCTGGTGGGAATGGTTGTCAGTTGTCTTAGCCATAATTATGCTGTTCTTCTTACCGATTTTCCTGCTGACATCTGCTCAGATTGAAATCCAGCTAGAACCAGTTTCTTATTCGATGACATTGCAATTAAATGGCAGTACATCCGTACTCAGTGCTGATCTCTCCGGGAATTTCCCTGTTCATGAAGAATATCAAATTCTCGAAATTGAAAGGCAGGCCGACAGTACAGGTTTGTTAAGCCTGCCTGAAGAATTTGCAACAGGTGAGATCGAAGTCACCAATCTCAGCGATGAGGAATTCAACATTCCACGCGGGCTGATTGTGATGACACTGGATTCTCCACCTGTACAATTCGAAACTACCGAAGATTTTCTACTTAATCCAGATTCAGAGAATATGATTATTCAAATTAAAGCCTTATCCCCCGGGAAACTTGGTAATGTCCCCGCTGAAACAATTCAAGCTGTTGCAGGAGATACCGGTGCTTTCCTGCGAATCAGCAACCCAAAAGCAACCATTGGGGGTGCAAATCGCAGAGTTAGCACCCCCACCGAGTTTGATGTATCTCAACTTCGTGCTCAATTGCTGCAAGAATTAGAAACCGAAGCTCTTCAATCCTTTACACTTTATCCAAACGATACTCAAACGCTGGTACCTGATAGCGTCGTCATTGAGGAGATCATTAAGGAGGAAGCTGTGCCCACCCCTGGTGAGACAGCAGATACCTTCAATCTTAGTTTGCGGGTTCGCTTTCGAGCATGGATTGTAGACACAGATGACCTGTTGATTCCGGCTGCTCAACTTCTCGCTGCCTCATTACCAGCAAATCAAACATTGTTAACCGACACCGTCGAAATCTACCCGATTTCCGCGCCCGTTCTCACATCCGATGGTGTTGATTGGGAAGTTCTCATCCATCAAAAAAGTCAACCTGCCTTAACCAGTGAGATGCTGAAGAACTTTGCTGGCGGAACAAAAACAAAATTAATCAACTGGCTTGAAGAAGAATATACCCCCACATCTCCGATTACAATTCTCACAAAGCCAATCAATGGCTTTTGGCTGCCCCCCATATTCGAACGAATGGAGTTAATCATATTCCCATGAACACACCACAGCAAACCATCGGCCGGATTCTTGCAATTGATCCAGGTGAAAAACGAATCGGACTTGCCATCAGTGATCCGCTGGGAATGATTGCCAATCCATTAACAGTCATTGAACATGTCTCACGTGATAAAAATGCACGCAGGATCGCTGAAATTGCCATGGAGAAAGAAGTAGTGATGATTGTTGTAGGACAGCCATTGGACTCTTTTGGTGAAGTAGGCCCCTCCGCAAAACGGTCTCTGCGACTCGCCAATGCCATCCGCAAATACTATGATAAAGAAGTGATCCTCTGGGATGAAAGCGGCAGCACGCAGGCCGCAAAGCGAGCCTATATTCAGATGGGTGTGAGTAGGAAAAAACGCCGCGGCCATCTGGATGAAATAGCTGCCACTATCATTCTTCAAACCTATCTGGACGTTCGCAATCCTCCCAAACTAACTGATCTTTTACCATGGGATCAAAATTTCGAGGAATAATCTCATGAATTCTCAATTAAAAAATAAAGCACAGGCTCCCACAAATCGCATTACGGCTCTCTTCATGGCTGTGATCCTAATCACCTGCATCTTTGCTATTGTCGCGGTGGCTGCTTTGTTACTGGTTCCGCGTTTTGCACAGAACGAATTCGGAGACCCGGTTCAAATGAATAACTACGACAAGATCAGGCTTTCTTATCGGCTGCTTCGTGACCATTCGAGCTTGAATCAATCTACTTCGAATAACTACTCTAATATAACAGTCTATATTGAACAGGGTGAAACAGTGGAAGAGATAGCCAGGCACCTGGAAAGAGAACAATTAATTCCTGATACCCAATCCTTCATTAATTATCTGCAGTACAAAGGGTTGGATGTCTCGCTGCAAGCGGGTAAACATGAATTAAACAGCTCGATGACTCCCATTGAAATTGCCCACGCCCTGCAAGACCCTGAACCAGGTTCAATCATTATCGGCATCTTGCCTGGTTGGCGTGTTGAAGAAATTGCTCGTTCCATTGAGAGTTATGGCATCGGTCTGGAAAGTGAAAAATTTATCCAATTGGCACAAAATCCCGCTGCCTATAGTATCAACAGCGCACTCCCTATTTCATCCGGTGCAGAAGGATTCCTTGCACCCGGCAACTATGAATTTGATCGCGACGCCATTGACGAACAGACTATACTCTATGCATTACTTTATAACTTCGAATTTTCATTAGGCACAGACTGGCTGAAAGCTTTTGAAACCAACGGACTCACACTGTATCAAGCCGTTATCATGGCTTCTATCATCGAAAAAGAAACCATTCTTGTTGAAGAAATGCCAATCATCGCCTCCGTTTTTTACAATCGGCTGGAAAACAATATGCGGTTGGAAATGGATTCAACCACTCAATATGCGCTTGGTTTTGATAAAGGTTCAAATAGCTGGTGGAAGAACCCACTGACTTTTGAAGATTTACAAGTTGATTCTCCCTATAATACTTACCAGGTTGAAGGATTTCCCCCTGGACCAATCAGCAATCCCAGTTTAGCGGCCTTGGAAGCCGTTGCCTTTCCTAAAACCACCCCTTATCTCTATTTCAGAGCCAGTTGTGATGACTCAGGAAGACACAATTTTGCAGAAACTTTCAGCGATCATCTCAATAATCAGTGCCCCTGATCAACCAGAGATAGAAATATGACCGAACAAAAACAGTCATCGAGATTCCCACCACAACTTGTCCTGCTTATTGGTATTTTGGCAGTTTCGACCGCCTCCATCCTCATCCGTTTTTCACAGGCTGAAGCCCCTTCCCTTGTCATTGCAGCCTATCGTCTGATAATTGCATCACTAATTCTAACGCCTTACATCTTTCTTAAGCAACGTAAAGCACTTTTTGCATTGCCCAGAAAGTCCTTCCTGCTTCTCGTCCTATCAGGGTTTTTCCTTGCACTCCATTTTGCCGTCTGGATCAGCTCATTAGAGTTTACGACCGTTGCCAGCTCTGTCGTTCTCGTCACAACTACACCGATATGGGTTGCGTTGATCTCTCCGCTCATATTGAAAGAGAAACTAAACAAGACAATCCTTTTTGGGCTGGGATTGGCCATGCTGGGTAGTATCATCGCTGGTCTGGCAGAGAATTGCGATGTTGCTGATTTTCAACTGATGTGCTCTTTTAAGAATGATTTCTTTCGCGGAAACCGCATGCTTGGCAATCTCCTCGCCCTTGCTGGTGCTAATTTCGCTGCCGCCTATCTTATTATTGGAAAGAAAGTTCGTGCTAAAATCAATACGATAGTTTACATTTATGTGGTTTATAGCTTTGCGGCAATTTTCCTTCTTATCGCGGTCTTACTCAGCAATCAACCCATTTTCGGCTATTCAACAAATTTCTATGGCATTGTCTGCTTGCTCGCACTCATCCCTCAAATAATCGGACACAGCACCTACAACTGGGCGCTGGGCTATCTTCCAGCGACCTTTGTTTCCATCGCATTGCTGGGTGAACCGATCGGGACAATCCTCCTGTCTACCCTGTTTCTTAACGAAACTCCAGCAGCATTGGAATGGATCGGCGGGGTTCTCCTCCTTTCGGGTATTTTTATCGCCTCACAAACAAAATCGACAGGATGAGTAAAACAGGTATACTTTATAAATATTAAACAACTAGTTTTTCAAGTCCTTCACAATAATTTTAAAAAATCAAGGAAGGTGTGTATGTCAAAAGCAAAAGGATTTTTACAAGAATTTAAAGATTTTGCTCTCAAAGGCAATGTTATAGATCTGGCAATTGCCTTCATCATGGGTGGATCCTTCGGAACGATAATCAATTCCGTCGTCAATGACATCATAATGCCCCCTGTTGGTCTCTTGCTGGGTGGTGTAGATTTTTCAAATCTGTTCATCATGCTGAAAGCTGGTGACCCGGCAGGCCCTTACCCTTTATTAGCAGAAGCACAGGAGGCCGGTGCCGTAACAATCAATTACGGCGTTTTCCTTTCCACCATCACCACCTTCATCATCATCTCTTTGATCATGTTCTTGATTATCAAATCAATAAACTCCATGGAAAAAGAGAAAACCCCTGCTAAACCAACAACAAAAGAGTGCCCGTATTGTTGCATCGATGTTCCTATCAGAGCCACCCGCTGCCCAAACTGCACTTCAATGTTGGAGGAATAACTAAACTGACGCAGCAACGTTAATTATAAAATCCCGATTTATAAAAAATCGGGATTTTATTTCTTTACCTTCTACCGATCCTCGTTACCAACTGTATTCGCACCATATTTCGACTTGCGGCGATCCGGTCGGTTATAGAGTTCATTCGTTTCACGAATTCGTTTTTTCAGAAAATCCGCCAGATGATGAGATTGCACACGCCACTGCCAGTTCCCCCCCAGGGTGCCAGGCAAGTTCATTCGGGCTTCCGTTCCTAAATTTAAGAAGTCTTGAAGTGGAGCCACCGCAATATCTGCTACAGAAGACCAGATTGCACGGATCATATCCCAGGCCACTTCATGCCCATCACGGGCAAGATAGCGGCGATAAAAATCTCTTTCCTTCTCCGTAGAGGAGTTTTGGTACCACCCGACTGTTGTATCATTATCATGTGTTCCGGTATATGCCACACAATTTTTTTGGTAATTATGAGGCAGGAACGGATCTGTGCAATCGCCAGCAAAAGCAAATTGCATCACTTTCATCCCTGGCAACTTAAATTTGTCACGAAGTTCAAAAACATCTGGCGTTATTTCACCCAGATCTTCAGCAATAATCGGGAGTTTTCCGTCAAAAGCCTTTGAGATAACCTTGAAAAAATCGTCGTAAGGGCCTTTCTTCCATTGCCCATTGATAGCCGTTTCTTCTCCCGCTGGAATTTCCCAGTATGCCGCAAATCCGCGAAAATGGTCCAGGCGAACAATATCAAAAAGCGAGAACGTGCTCTTCAGTCGTTTGATCCACCATTTGTAACCGGTCTTCTTGTGGTATTTCCAATCATAAAGCGGATTACCCCACAATTGTCCCGTCGCCGAGAAATAATCTGGCGGCACCCCAGCCACTACAGTAGGCCGCCTTTCTTCATCCATAAAGAACAATTCCGGGTTCGCCCACACATCCGCACTATCATGTGCCACAAAGATCGGAATATCGCCAACGATCTGAATACCTTTTTGATGAGCATAATCATGCAGATTCTCCCACTGCCGGAAGAATAAGAATTGGCGAAATTTATGCCGCATAATAGTTTCCGCAAGATCAATTTTGACTCTTTCTAATGCATCGGGTTCTCGCAATCGTAAAGGACGATCCCATTCACTCCAGGCTATCTCATTATTGACTTCTTTTATTGCCATGAAAATTGCGAAATCTTCCAACCACCAGGATTTTTTCTTCACAAATTTATCATACGCCTTGCGTAATTTACCAGATTCCTTTCTTCTGAATTGATCGTAAGCATAATCAAGAAGATAGGTTTTCCAGTCAATTACTCGTCCATAATCTACAATATCTGGAGAAAATTCGGGTCTCTTTGCCAGGGCTTCTCTGGTAAGCAAGCCGTCCGCCAATAAAAGAGCAGGGCTGATCAGATAGGGATTACCTGCGAAGGCTGAAAAACATTGATAGGGTGAATCTCCATATCCAGTCGGACCAAGGGGTAGCACCTGCCATAAATTAGTGCCGCTTTCATGTAAAAAATTGATCCAATGGTAGGCTTCTGCGCCCAGATCACCTATCCCATCGGGGCCTGGTAAACTGCTGATATGCAATAAAATGCCTGAAGAACGTTTAAATTTCATAAGGTAATCTCCGTGTTTGGATAAGTTGTTTTGCTGTGATCGTTAAACTTGGCAGATCTTCAGGAAGCACATCAGGACCAACTTGTGCTCCAGCTTCCACTGTTGCACCTTCAGGAAGATGTGCATTTTTTCCAATCATGGTAAGAATCGGAATTTCTTCTTCCAGCGAACCAACAATCACATTTTTATCAATCTGAACCCGTTTGTCAAGGATTCCACGAAAAACATGGGCTCCCTGACCAATGATCGTATCCGTCAGCAAGATGGATTCTTCAACCCGCGCGCCTTTCTGGACAACCACACCCGGTGAGAGCACCGACTTACGAACTACAGCACCTGATTCGATAACACAACCACTGTTTATCATAGTATCGTCGATAATTGCTCCCGGATGGATCAAGGCAGGAGGTCGCTCCTCAGAACGGGTATGAATGATCCAAGTACGATCGAACAAATCCATTGGCGTATTCTTTTTCAGCAAGTCCATATGCGCCTTCCAATAAGATTGCACAGTACCTACATCAACCCAATAATTTGAGAAGGGGTATGCAAAAGCCCGTTTCGCTTTGATAACTTTCGGTAGAATATCTTTTCCGAAATCGTGTGATGATCCTTCGCTCTGATAATCCTCCCATAAAGCCTGATCCAACACCTTGGTATTGAATAAATAGACACCCATATTAGCGAGGTTCGAAGGAGGATCTGCTGGTTTCTCGATAAAAGCACTGATGCGCTGATTTGGGTCTACATCCATAATACCAAAACGGCTTGCCTCTTCAATCGGAACACGAATTGTCGCAACCGTCAGATCAGCCTGGTTTCTCAAATGCGCTTCAATCATCTTGCTATAATCCATCTTATAGACATGATCGCCAGATAAGATCAATAATAAATCAGGATTTCCACTGCGAACCCAGTTGAAGTTCTGCTGAACAGCATCCGCTGTACCAGAGAACCATTCGGCCTTTGACCGGTCAGAATATGGAGTATAAATTCGAATTCCACCCGTCCAATCACGGTTTAAATCCCATGGTCCGCCAGCGCCAATATGTTCGATTAAACTTCGCGGCATATATTGTGCAATAATCATCACATCATACAAGGAAGAATTCACACAATTCGATAATGGAAAATCGATGATACGATATTTTCCTCCAAAAGGAACAGCAGGCTTTGTGCGCTTAGTCGTCAAAACACCCAGCCGTGTGCCGGCACCCCCTGCCAGGATGATAACGCGAGTTTTCATAAATCCGTCTCCTTTCGAACTGAAAGATACATATCCAGATACTTCAACGCAGACCGCTTCCATGAGAAATCTTGCATCATTCCATTTTTTTGAATTCGCTGCCAGGTTTCTGGCTGATGGTAATATCCAAAAGCCGCATTCATCTTCTCAGCCACTTTGTCGGGTGTATTTTCACGGAACAAGAAACCAGTCCAGGATTCCACATCGTGATTGTCAACAATTGTATCCACAAATCCTCCAACAGCATGCGCAACCGGCACGCAGCCATATCGCATTCCAATCAGCTGTGTCAGGCCGCAGGGCTCATAACGTGAAGGCAGTAAGATCATATCCCCGCCTGCATACATTCTCCGCGCCAATGCACTGTCAAAACGAATAGCTGCCCGCACTTGATCAGGAAATTCTTTTTCTAACTGGCGGGCATCTTCCTCGATTGATTCGCGGCCTGTACCCAAAATGATTGCATGCCAGGATTCATCGGTCAATTTTCGCAATCCTTCAAACGCAATCCCCATCCCTTTTTGATGATCCATGCGGGAAATAATAATGATCAGTGGTGTAGAATTTGCCCCTTTTAAATTAAATTCCTTGAGCAAGGCCAGTTTATTTTTCTTGCGAACCTCTATACCTTCAATATTATAATTCTGCACCAAAGCAGTATCCGTTTTTGGATTCCAACTCTGCACATCAAGGCCATTCACAATTCCGCTGATTTTCTCAGAACGAAAGCTTAGAAATTTTTCAAGCGAGCACCCAAATGCTGGAGTTTGAATCTCCTGAGCATAATTAGGTGATACTGCATTGATATGATCTGCTGAAATTAAACCCAGAGGCATAGCAAAACTTCGTGCCCAGCGAGGTAATTGAAAGTAATATGGGATGCGGCAGCCAAAATCTTTCAAAAGAGGTTTACATTCCGCCCCCATGTAGGGCAGGTTATGAACCGTAAACACCGATCTTGTGTTCCGAAAAAAAGAATCTCTCTTACGAGCTTGCTTGAGGGCATAGACCGAAAGGGCAGTATGCCAATCATTCGCATTTAGAATGTGAGGCTGCCATTCTAAAGCGCGGCAGAGTTCTAAGACACCGAATGAAAAGACTGCGAACTTCTCCATATCCTCTTCGGGGTTAAAACTGTAAACCGTCTCTGCCTCAGTGATCAAATCACCGTCCAAAAAATAAACCGGTATCCCATCCAACTTGCTCTCATAAACATCCATCTTTGTTACGTCAGATTTTCTCTTTAATTTCAACGTAAATATTGGATTATTGAATTTGTATTTCTCAGCAATCTCAGGATGATAAGGAATCGCTAGACGAACATCCAGCTTCCAACCACGCGCCTCCTCAGGAGTCAGGTGAGAAAGAGCTGGCGGCAACGTACCAGCTACGTCACCCAAACCGCCGATTTTAATATAAGGACCCGCCTCAGAAGCTACATAAAGCACGCGCAATACTTTTTCCATTCAGATTTTGCCTTTTCCCAAGTTCAACGTTCGTCTGCCGTTTATTCTTTTACTTCATGTACCAGTTTTATATAATCACCTTTTTTCGGTTTTGCGGAAGCTCCACTCTGTAAATCGTTCATCAAATCAACAATCATAAGTGCTTTCGCCTCCGCATCTCTTTGACTCCATGTACGGCTTTTCGCCTCTAAGAAATAGCCCAAATCCGGTACGATTAATCGATCAACATTTACATAAAACTCAGCACCATGATAGCGAATTAAAAATCGCTGCCGATCTTTTTCAATCTCGGTCTCTGAGGCTGGTTTGAAGTATTCCCGATAGAAGCGGAAACTTTGTGTTGCAGGTGCAAGAAAACGACTACGAGAAAGAAGTACCTTATCAGGCATTTCTTCTCCACCTTCCTGGCCGATCAGTGTCAACCGGGAGCGTACTTGATCTACTGCTTCTTCCTCATTAATAAAATGATCTTCTCGATAACGCAAAAAGCCTTCTTCCTGATTTTCAAAGGAAAAATAGGTGTCATATTCGTGATAATGGCGGCGGTAAATAATCTGATATTTTTCACCCTCCAGAGCTTTGATTACGGCCTCAGGATCCTTGATCGCAATCTTGACCTGCACTTCAAAGCTTTCTTCTTCCATTGCCCCACCGACAGCAATTAGCTTCAAAAGCACAGAATCTTCACGATCCTGCAGGAAATCATCAATCTGATGAGCCATTTCTTGCGCCTGGGTCATAATTCTCTTTTCATCAAGTGTGAGCAATTGGCGATCACGCATTACAAATTGACCATTGATCATCACATCACTCACATCTGTCGATTTAGCAGCATAAATCAATTGTGAGTATATATTCTCTGCGTTATGGGTGAAACGCGGCGTATTATGTATTGTTGATATTTCAACAAGGATCAGGTCGGCGGCTTTCCCAACCTCAAGAGATCCAGCAACATCATCCACCCCAATCACTTTCGCTCCCATACGGGTACCCATCAGGAGGGCAGTGCGTGCTGGCAGCGACGTAGGATCCTTTGTATCAAGCTTGGCCAGGAATGAGGCCAGGCGAATTTCATCGAACATATCAAGGTCGTTATTCGAAGCTGTTCCGTCCGTCCCAATCCCTACATCAATACCCATCTCCAACATGCGTGTCACAGGTGCAGCACCCGATGCCAGCTTCATATTCGATGATGGATTATGTGCCACACCGACACCATGATGTTTGAGAGTATGAATTTCACCTTCGTCAACATGGACACAATGTGCCCCAATCACTTTGGCATCAAACAAATTTTGCTTTTTTACATATGGAATCACCGGCATATTAAATTCATTACGCATATTTTCAACTTCCTGCGCAGTTTCTGCCAGATGAATGTGAAGCGGAATATCATATTGAACTGCTAACTGGCTGCTCAATTGCAGAATTTCGTCAGTACAGGTATAGGGAGCATGCGGCGCAATGGCGGGTGTAATCAATTCATGTCCCTTCCATTGCTTGATAAATTCCTCTGTTCGCTTTAACCCTTCCTCGAATGATGCAGCGTCAGGACTGGGGAACTTCAGAACAGATTCACCCAGCACAGCACGCATACCAGCTTTTGCTGTCGCTTCAGCAACATCTTCTTCGAAATAATACATGTCAGCAAAACTGGTTATTCCACCACGAATCATCTCAGCGCAGGCCAATTCTGTGCCGAGTTTTACAAATTCGGGAGAAACAAATTCGCGCTCAACCGGCATCATATATCCCATCAGCCACACATCCAGCCGTAAATCATCCACCAAGCCGCGTAATAAAGTCATTGGAACGTGTGTATGCACGTTAACCAAACCAGGCATCAATATGCTTCCACCGCAATCAATTACCTCAGCGTTTTCAGCAAATTGTTGTTTTAAAGATCTCTCTTCACCAACAGCAACAATTTTTGAATCCAATACGGCAACAGCACCTGGCTCAAAGATATGAAATTCTTCATCCATTGTAAGAACAATGGCATTGATAAATAAGGTATTCTTTGTATTCATAAGACTCCTATCCTATATTATTCGTGCATCCAACAGCATTTGATATAACGAAGCAAATACAGCATTCACAGCCCAGGTTACAGCCAATTCGGGTGGCCCGCCAAATGAACGGTTGGTCTTCTTATAATTCTCATTCAGAGAAGTTTCTATTTCAATATGACTCCGTTCGTCCATGGGTAATAATTTGATACAAACACAGAACGGTTTTTTCTTAATAAATTCAGAGGATACTGTCGCTGAATTCACAACCCGCAGCCGGTCACAGCGCACCTGGCGCATACGCTGATCAATCAGACTTCCGTCAAACCCTTCGATTAAACAAAATGCGGTCAGGTCTTTCTCATT
>CAZQSG010000074.1:0-12120 GCA_964595925.1 uncultured Anaerolineaceae bacterium
CAAGAAAATACCTCACAAGCTCCAAAAGCAAGGACAACTATAAAGAACTTGATCTGTGGATTTCATTGCGACAATTGATAAAGAATAATTATCTGATTTTAATTCGATGGGAATAACCCAGATTCAGGTTTTTTCAGGCGGACGGATTTTCGATATTTGGAAGTTTTCCACCCTCGACAAACGCACCCACAAGTTGCAACGCCAGCAGGGTTGAGCTGAGTTTGTTGCCGATGCGGTCATGTGGCCAGACGCTACGGTAAGCACGTGAACCAATGGGTGTACTGAGCCCGATGTAGACCAGACCGACAGGTTTTTGCGGTGTACCGCCGCCAGGCCCGGCTATTCCGGTCGTGGAAATGCCCAGCACGATTGCGGGTTCTTTCAGTGCGCTGGAAAAGAGAGAACGGACACCATCTGCCATCTCGATGGCGGTTTCCTTGCTGACAGCTCCATGTTGTTTAATGGTTGCTTCTGCCACGCCAAGCAGGTTGATTTTAATCTTGTTGGCATAAGCCGTCACACCGCCCAATACGCATGCGGAAGAACCGGCGATATTCGTGAGTGTATGTGTGATCAGGCCTCCCGTACATGATTCAGCCGCTGCGACCCATATCCCTGCGGTGATCAATTTCTTCTCCAGTTGAGCCGCAAATTCATCCAATTGTGTTTGATACATCAGGGAATCCTTCCAAAATAACCGTCAGGGAATGGTGAATTCTGCACGCAGGTTACCGAGAGGGTCGTAGACCCGGGCTGTTTCACCCTCTTGCCAGAGGGCGCTGCCAGCATTCCAGAATAATTCCACGGCTGTGTCCTGTCCAGCACGGCTGTTGAGTTCAACTTCGGCGCCAGGTTTGAGAACAAGCTGGGCCGGAAAATCATAACGGTTGTCTTCTTCGTCAATCAAATACCAGCCAGCCATATAGAGGTCGCCCTCGCTCACACGCTGGAGAATAATCTGTTCATCTTGCAAATAACCGCTGCCATAAATGATCTCGATGCGGAGAACTTCTTGTTCCAGCGGGGGAATGGATGCAGCCGGGTTCTGGGTTTCCTTTTCCAATTGGGTTGTTGAGATGCCTACGGGCAAGATGCAGGGGGGGCAAATCGTGGAAGGGAATTTTTGGTTCCATAAAGTCAGCACCAGCAACATGGCGGCGGCAGAAACGAGAATGTTCAGGAAGATATAGGCAAGTAATTGTGCGAGGCCTTTTTTCATTATTCCTCATTAATTCTGATGGAAAAGGGTTCTTGTATATACTCTATGATAGCACAGGCTGTGAAAATTGAAGAGGAATAATATTAATAAAAATAAGAAAATTGCTTCTCTTGTAATGGGTGAATACGGGCTTTTCTTTATGGAACTCAGTGTACTTACGCAGAGTTCCATAAAACAGTTGATTCAATCAACTGTTAGACGCCCTGGATAGAGTGAGTGGTTTTTTCTTGGGCGAACCCCAAGAAAAAACCACTCGAACTCCAAAAGAAAAAAGACTTACAAAGACCTGGGCCGACATACAATTTGAAAATTAATGAAGAAGATTTATTCTAATTGGTGTTGATTCTGTCTTAATTTCCCGTTTGAAGTGCTTATACCTCGCTGGGAATCAGGGCCTGGTAATCGGCCACATTGCCGCCATCCATACAGACTTCAATGATCTCTCGTCCAAGCGGGTCGAGGTCTTCGACCATATAATCTTGCAGGATATTATGGAAGAAATGAAAGAGAATATCTGCGCCTTCGTCATAGGCATTGATTCCAACTTCTGGTTGGGTTTCAACTGCGAAGAACCAGCGTGAGAGAAGACGGCCTTCAATCTGCATCTGATGTGGGATTTGCCCCAGCAGTGAACAGCGTGCTTCCCGCAGGTTTTCGGAGGAGTATTTGGCATGTCCCCGACGGGCGAGATAATCACGCACCAGCCACTGGGGCATGAAACCCACCTTCCAGGCACCCACATATTGGTTGGGTGTCAGAATATAACGGGTGTCGGGACAATTCAAGAATTGATCAAGAAGCAGGTTGGCCTGACGCACGCGTTTCCCGGTGGCAAACGGCCAATAGGAACCAACACCTTCTGAAGATAAACCTTTGGACTCCGTAATCGATGGGTTATTATAACCACGCGGGCTGACCAGGCGCCACAGCCATGCCAGGGCAGGCGGCAGCAGATGGAAGAAACCGATGATACCATAGGTGGGATTCTCAATTGTGCAGGGGGGAGTACGAATACCAAAGGAACGGATATCAACATCGACAGCGCCGTCTACAATGTTGGGCATGATATGGCGCGGGATAGTTACACGAGGGTTCGGGCAGCGTTTTTTAGGTGTGTCCATGATGTGATCCCAAATCATTGCGAAACCATCTGGGGCAGCCTTGATGTTTACAAAGAGCAGCGGTTCAGATGGGTTGGCAGTCATCCGTTCCAGATTGAGGTCGGTGCCATAATGGATGATGTGATTTGTACGTACAAACCAGGCATCTTCTGCATCCATAATCGCCATTTTACCATTGTGCTGCAAGGATGGATGTGCGAGGGCCATATCATCAGCAACGGGGTGCAAATGACATGTTCGGGGCATTTCGTGATAACGCTTTTCGCCGGTGATGATGTTTTCACCATACAGCAAACGCCCGTCATTCTCACGGTGAGGATATTCGAGCATTTCACTTTTCCCTGCTCCGCTTGCGCCTTCATGCATAATTGTGACGGCGTTATCATAAGGAGTTACTACCTTCACAGCAGAACAGTGTGTGGTAACCCAGCCTTCTTTATCGCCCTGGTGGAGCAGGATTCCGTAAACAGCTTTCTTTGCGCTGGGCCCAGGGTAGAGATTATAGGAAAAGACTTCATGCACTTCTTCGGTGCGATTATGCACAACGACTTGCTTGCCATTGAAATCAGTATAGCGGAAAGTCGGAGCGACATAGATCACAGAAGCAGGATGGAAATCATCAGGAAGGTCTTCGTAGGCGATGATACCCTGCAGTAGCGCCAGACCGAAAGCGAAGAAACCAGCATTGGCAGGAGCAACAACAAGCGCGTCCTGACCAATCCCTTTTTTGCCTGTGCAATATCCATACATGATAATCGGGTTTTCTTGCAGCCAATCAAAGGTACGTGTACGCATCTCATCAAAAGGGTACCCATAGATGGTTTCGAAATTGGTTTTATCAGAGGGAAGGCTGTCACCTACGATAATTGCTTCAGGATCACGGCGGCGCATATAGGACGAGGTATAGTTGATCGCAACACCATTGCGGGCGCGCACAACATTTGCTTCTACCACTTTTCCATATCCACGAATCTGGTAGGCGACCTCAAATTCCTTGCTGGTGGGGCCGCCACAGGCCAGGTCTACAAGTTCCTGAGTTGTGCTGATGATTTGTACGTTGGGATTTATTTCCAGTACCTTTGCAAGGTCTTTGGGTGGATGATATTGTTTCCAATCAGTTGTCATAATACCTTCTTTTTTACCATGTACCATTAGAGTTTTCGCCCACAGATATTTTTTCATCTACTCGTTTTCTTCCTGTACAACAGGAGGGGAGCCGGGGTGTTTGTGATCACAAAATATTTGTGACTTATTAATTAAAATCTTTTCAAAAATGGGTAAGAGGCTTTCATTTGCTGTTTCTAAGTGAAAGACTCAGTGAACCTTGTCAACAAACTTAGTATATCTTACCACTTTCAGAATTCAATTGTTCAAAAAATGTCCTTAATTTATTTTTGGATATACCTGGTATAGATTTTCTATAATCTGCACCGCAAAATCAGAAATTTACAGATTTATTCGAAATACCGGAAGGTCTGCTGATCTTCATAGCGGACAGGCTGCACCATCTCTTCTATGATTTTGGTCGTCAATGAACGTGGTCGTTCAATCGACATGCCTAAGGCTCGCGACCAGACCGCATGAGCGGTGAGACCTAATAAACGGCTGGTGCCGAAAAAGACGGTATAGAATTCGGATTGAGTTATCCCATAATGATATTGCAGGGTGCCGCTGATGGCATCGACGTTGGGGTAGGGGTTTTTTACCTTGCCCGCTGCGCCAAGCACGCCCGGCACAACTTCATAAACACGCTCTACTAATTGTAGAATGGGATCATCAGGCATGTGTTTCTTGCCAAACTCCAGTTGAACTAAAAACCGTGGATCAGTGCTGCGCAGTACGCCGTGTCCATACCCAGGGATTACCTTACCTGCATTGAGCGTTTCTCTCGTAAAACTTTCCAATTCATCATGGCTGGGAAGACCGCTGTAACGCTCCTTCAATTTCAACAGCCAGCGCAGAGATTCCTGATTAGCAAGACCATGCAGCGGTCCAGCGAGGGCGTTTAGCCCGGCAGAGCAGGAATAATAGAGGTCAGAAAGGGTGGAACTGACAAGATGAGAGGTGTGTGCCGAAGCATTGCCGTTTTCCTGATCTGCATGGATGAGCATGAAGAGACGACTTAATTCGAGATACTCTTTTTCGCTGCCTTTTCCAATCATGTACCCTAAATTGGCACTCCAATCTAAATCAGGATCAGGAATTGCCGGTGCGCCGTTGCGGTATTTATGGTTGTAGATGGTGGCTGCGAGAGCAGGCAGTTTGGCCGTCAAATTGAGGGCGTCCTGAAGCATTGGACGCCAGTATTCTTTTCTGGAGATTCCCTCTTGATAGGCACGAGCAGCCTCTGATTGATGCTGCATACTGAGGATGACTTGAGAAAAGAGTGTCATAGGATGGGAGGTTTGGGGCATGGCTCGCAGCAGGTCATGGATATAGCCAGGTAATTCCTGGCGTTCTCGCCATACGTTTTCAACGGCCAGTGCATCTTCCAGAGATGGAAAATCATTTGTCATCAAGAGGTAGTAAAGGCCGCCAGCTAGCGGAAACTCATCTCCTGCGCGACGGGGTAGTTTTTGAAGAATTTCCTGTACTGTATAACCACGCATGCGGATACCTTTGAAGGGATCAACGTGTGAAATCTCGGTGACCAGTGCATGAACGCCGCGCATACCGCCGTAAGCCTGTCCTATCGTAATTTGTCCGATAGGAGTGGAACCATAATGCTTCAATAGATGGCTGACTCGTTCGCGCCATTGCGGCAATTGTTCAGCAATCTTGTTTTCAAGATTTATTGTTTTTCTATCTTTAACCATTATATTCAATACATCACTTTGATTTTCTATCATCTCTCGCTCCAATGTCAATTCAATCCAAACGTTGTGTACACCCAATGGCCGGCGGCTGTCAGGGCCGCCCCAATGGAATAGGGGCGCATTTGGGTGGTGGAGTAAACCCCAGCAGGCGGGAGATGTGCGAAGCAGTCCGCACGGCTGAATTAGCAAAGCGACCGACATGCAGGTCGTCAAAGCGTGCCGATGGGCCAGAGATTGTTAATGCAGCAACATTTTTTCCACGTTGATTGAAAATTGGTGCTGCTATCCCCGAGGCGTCAATGGTCCATTCGCCGTGACTGATAGAATATCCTTTTTGGCGGATGATGACGGCCTGACGATGTAGTTCTTTTGGGTCTGTAATAGTATAGGGTGTAAACGATTTCAGCGGAGTTTCTTCCAGCAGGGCCTGTCGCTGTTCATCGTCAAGATAAGCGAGGAATAGCTTTCCGGCAGAACCGGCATGCAGCGGGAGACGCCGCCCAACACGTGCTACCACGCGTACATTTTGCTCACTTTCAAGGCGTTCAACACATACTCGTTGATTTCCTTCCATGATGTAAAGGCTGATGGTTTCACCAGTAGCACGCTGCAAGTCGAAAATATAAGGTTGAGCCAGAGTGCGCACATCAATGCTGGAAGAATAAACCTCGGCCCATGAAAGGATTTTTCCTGCCAGGGCATATTGCTTTGTTTCAGAGTTTTGAACAAGCAGTCCAAGATCACGCAGTGAGGCTAGTAGGCGTCCAGCGGTGCTGGAGGCGAGATTGCAGCACCGGGCTGCCTCTCTCACACCCAGTTGGGGTGTTTCGCGGGTGAAGCAATCCATGAGCTGAACAGCTCGTTGAAGCGTTTTCGAAGTTTCTTTCATGGTTAACTTTCCTGGAATTGGGACGAAGGTGTCCCAATATATGGGACAGTGTCCCAAAAATACATGTTATAAATGATTATAGTCAATTCCCCTATGCTCTGTCAATAGGCAGAAGGGGGTTTGTGTAAAATTAGATATAATTTCCCAAGTACCGATTGAGGAGCATGTATGAAACCTGAACGACATTATCTCATTCCTGAAACAGGAGAAAAAATAACTTTTAAAAACGACCGCTTGCAGGTGCCAGATCGTCCGATTATTCCCTTTATTGAGGGAGACGGTATTGGCTGGGATGTGTGGCAGGCAGCGCGTCCTGTGCTGGATCGTGCAGTTGAGCTTGCCTATGATGGTCAGCGTCAATTGATGTGGATGGGAGTTCTGGCTGGCGGAAAAGCCCAGGAAAGTTTGGGAACATTAATGCCAGATGAAACTATCGAAGCATTTCGTGAATTTCGGGTGGGCATCAAAGGTCCTCTTACAACCCCCATCGGTTACGGCTTCCGTTCGTTGAATGTGGCGCTGCGCCGTGCGTTAGATATGTATGTGTGCATGCGTCCTGTGCGCTGGCTGCCCGGGGTGCCTTCACCGGTATGTGAACCAGAAAATGTTGATATGATTGTTTTTCGCGAAAATACCGAAGACCTTTATGCCGGAATTGAGTTTCAGGAAGGCAGCCCGGCGAATGCACTCTTTCGTGAGTGGCTGAAAGAAAATTTTCCAGAGGAATATGAGAAAATTCGTTTTCCAGATTCTTCAGGTTTTGGTATCAAACCGATCTCCCGTGAGGGTTCCGAAAGACTGGTGCGTGCTGCAATTCAATATGCTCTGGATTTCAATCGCGCAAGTGTGACATTAATTCATAAGGGCAACATCATGAAGTTCACCGAAGGTGCTTTTGCTGTTTGGGGATATGAGCTGGCTGAACGCGAATTTGGTGATCGGGTATACACTGCCCGCCAGTGGCAGAAAAGCAAACATGCCCGCGGCGAGGAAGTGGCAAATAATGAACGTTCGGCGGCCTTGAGCAGTGGAAAATTATTGATTAAAGATGTAATCACTGATGCTGCTTTTGAACAGACGCTGACACGTCCTAAAGAATTTGATGTTATTGCTACAATGAATCTGAATGGCGACCTTTTCTCAGATGCCCTCATGGCACAGGTGGGCGGCTTAGGGATTGCGCCTGGAGGAAATATGAATCCTGAAAACGGTGTGGCGATCTTTGAAGCCACCCATGGAACAGCACCGATATTTGCGCGGCAAAATCGTGTTAATCCCAGTTCGTTGATTCTATCTGGTGAGTTGATGCTCCGTCATATAGGTTGGCAGGAAGCGGCTGATCTGGTGATTGAAGGTGTCCGCGGTGCGGTTGCTGCGAAGAGAGTCACTTTCGATTTTCATCGCCTTATGTCGGATGCTATCCTGGTAAAAACAACCGAGTTTGGCATGGCGATTATTCACCACATGGAAGCCGTAGTCTAGGTTTTATTTCTGAGAACAGGAGTGCTCATGTCAATTTCATTATCGTTATTACCCAACACTTCCGACATTTATTATTATCCACTGCAGGAAATTGCTGGAAAAGAGATTGATTTTCTACCCTTTTCCCTGCGCATTCTCCTTGAATCTGCGATCCGTCAGGCGGCAGGCAGCGAAGCAGCCAGGCAGGCTGTTGATGCGATCAGCCAATGGAAACCGGTTTCTGAAAACCGCCCTGCCATACCTTTTGCGCCGACACGTGTATTGATGCAGGATTTCACCGGTGTGCCGGCCATTGTTGACCTGGCTGCCATGCGTGAGGCTCTGGCTCGGATGGGTGGGAATCCATCTGATTTAGAACCCGTCATTCCGGTTGATCTGGTCATTGATCATTCGGTGCAGGTTGATTATACAGGCGTTCCGAACGCCTTGCAGTTGAACCTCAGGAAAGAATATGAGCGAAATATTGAGCGTTACCAGCTCTTGAAATGGGCGCAGGAAGCTTTTCAGACGGTGCGCGTGGTGCCGCCATCGAAAGGCATCATCCATCAGATTAATTTAGAACATCTGGCAACTGTAGTTGCTGTGCGAGAAGTGGACGGTAAACAGGTGGCTATACCTGATTCTGTGTTCGGCACCGATTCTCATACCACGATGATTAATGGTCTGGGTGTGTTGGGGTGGGGTGTGGGAGGCATCGAAGCGGTGTCTTCCATGCTCGGTAAAACAGTGGATATTCTTCTTCCCGATGTGATCGGGTTGGAATTTTCCGGACAGCTGCCTGAGGGAGTGACCCCGACAGATTTGACGTTGACGATTGTCGAGCGGCTGCGTCAGGAAGGCGTTGTCGGCAAGTTCATCGAAGGATTTGGGGATGGATTGGATTATCTCTCTCTGCCTGACCGGGCTATGATCTCGAATATGACCCCGGAAACGGGTGCGACGGCTATCTTTTTCCCTGTGGATGCGGGGACATTGGACTATTTACGGCTGACGGGACGAAGTGAAGAACAGGTAGCGCTGGTAGAAACGTACTGCAGAGCGCAGGGGCTTTTCCGTGACGCGGAAGCAGTCGTTCCGACATTTACCAAAGTAGTAACAATTGACCTGAGCAGGATTGAGGCCAGTGTTGCCGGTCCTACCCGGCCACAAGATAGGATTGCCATCCGGCACATGAAAGAGGCCTTTGCTGAAGCAATGGACAGACCCCGTAGCGAACGAGGATTTGCTGTACCTGTCAATGAACGGAATAAAAAAGGTTCGGTAAAAATTAACAATGAGGAAGTGATACTTTCACATGGTTCACTTTTGATAGCAGCGATCACCTCCTGTACGAATACGTCTAACCCAACTGTACTGCTCAGTGCAGGATTGCTGGCAAAGAACGCAGTAGAACGAGGTCTGAGGGTTAATCCTGTGGTGAAGTGCAGCCTTATGCCCGGTTCACGTGTGGTGACAGCGTATCTGGAAAAGGCAGATTTACTGGTTAGTCTCGCTACGCTGGGATTTGACCTGACAGGGTATGGCTGTGGCTCCTGTATCGGCAATTCAGGGCCTTTGAATCAGACAGTAGTTGACGCTGTACGTGAACATGATATTATGGCGGCGAGTATCTCCTCCGCAAACCGCAATTTTGAGGGCCGCATCAGCCCCCATACCCGCGCCAATTACCTGACATCGCCGCCGTTTGTGGTAGCGTATGCGCTGGCAGGCACGATGAATATAGATTTGACGAGTGAACCTCTGGGTGTGGATGATAGTGGAAGCCCTGTATATTTAAGTGACATTTTCCCTTCTCAAGCTGAGGTAGAGGGATTATTTAATAACATTTCACCGCAATTATTCAATGAAAGTTATCAGGATTTGTTCGAGGGAGATGGAACCTGGCAGTCAATTAATACGTCCTCCAGTGCACGCTTCAAGTGGCAGGCTGAATCAACCTATATTCAAGAACCTCCTTATTTTAAGGGGATGACGGATGAAAGGTCGGAAACAATAACTCCGATTCGGGATGCTCGTGTGCTGGTGCTGTTGGGCGATTCAATTACGACAGACCATATCTCGCCCGCCGGTGCCATTCCTTCAAGGAGTGATGCGGGTCAATACCTCAAAGGACTGGGGCTCAAGACCTATGAATTCAATAGTTTTGGTGCGCGGCGTGGTAATGATCGTGTAATGGTGCGCGGCACTTTCGGTAATATCCGACTCAAGAATCAACTGGTTCCGGGTATTGAAGGCAGTGTGACACGGCACTTCGATTCGGGTGAACAGATGTCGATCTTCCAGGCTTCTCAAAGGTATCAGGATGAAGATGTCCCGTTGATTGTCATCGCTGGGAAAGAATATGGCACAGGTTCCAGTCGGGATTGGGCTGCCAAAGGCCCTATGCTGTTGGGTGTAAAGGTTGTGATTGCCGAGTCTTTTGAGCGTATTCATCGTTCTAATCTGGTAGGGATGGGAGTATTGCCGCTGCAATTTCTAGCAAACCAGAATGCTCAATCGTTAGGAATAACGGGAGAGGAACGCTTTTCTTTTGATTCTCTGGAGGATTTTGTGCCCAAGGGAGTGCAAACCGTTTCTGTAGTCAATGCTGAAGGAATCCGAAAGGATTTTCAAGTGAAGGTGAGGATTGATACAGCCGCAGAGCTATCGATGTTCCGTGCAGGCGGTATTTTACATGAGGCTTTATTTGACCGATTAGGCTAAAACGGCTCTGCTGATTCAATTGCTGAAACGTAGCTTTACACCAGGATCAGGTAAGAAAAAGAATCGTTTCAGTGATCTTTCGCTTAAAATCAGCTTTGCTGATTCTCACTCAAGAGGACAGGCTTTTCTTCTTCCCTGACAGATTTTCTATCTCTAAATGAAAACATTTCATTTTGATTTCCTTGCTCTTCACTCTATTCTATGGTTTAACTAGTTAAGATTAGATTCTATAAAAGCATTTTTTCAAATCCGATCAAGCCCTTCTGGAAGGTTGAAAATTGAAACAGTTCAATAAAAATTTATCTCCCGCATTGCGGGGAGCAATTTATTACGCAATTTTTTATGCTGTCGTTGGATCTTACTTTGCCTATATCAACGTTGCTTACATCCAACGCGGTCTTTCGGGGGTGCAGATCGGCACCTTTAGCTCAGTGGGCGCGTTTCTGGCTCTGGTTGCCAGTCCATTGTTGACGGGGTTGGCAGATCGCAAAGGATGGCACACACAGATACTGGTCATCAACAACCTGTTGTTTGGGATCTCATTAGTGAGCCTTTATTTCATCCCCACTTTTCAGTGGATGCTGCCGGTTGTAGCGATAAATGCGGTTGCAGGGGCGCCCCTGATGCCAATTTCAGATAGCTTATTGGTCAGAATGGCGAACAAACACCGTCTAGATTTTGGAAAAATGCGGTTATGGGGCTCCATCGGATTCACGGTTGTGTGCATTCTCACCGGCACACTTTGGAATGTGATTGGGCTTGAATATTTGTTTATCGTAAGCGGGATTATTTTTATATTGCGCTCTTTGAGTGTGATGTTAATCGAAGCACCTGATAGTGAGGTGAAAGAAGTAGAAGCAGGCAAGGGGTTATCTTCCGGGTTGAAATCCTTCCTGCTGCCCTTTAAGGATCGGCGTTTTGTTGCATTTCTTATTGGCACCTTCTTTTGGGGCTGCTGTATGGCATTTTTTACTTATTCTTCGATTTATATGGATCAATTAGGAGGCAGCAGCCTGCTGGTAGGGTTGATGATGGCAATCCCTGCTTTGATGGAGGTGCCTGCTTTAGTTGTTGCAGATCGCCTGGCTGACCGCTTTGGTCTGCTTCCTGTATTTATGGCCGGTATTCTTCAGTTTTGTATGATCATTGTCGTGGTGATATTTGTAAAATCACCCGTTGTTCTTGTGATATTAAATGGAATTCGTGGACTGGGGTTTGGTGTAAATATTGTCATGGGGATTCGTTTTGTTGACCGGTTGGCTCCAAAAGAACAGGTGGGGTTGTATCAGAGCTTGTATAATGTGGTCATGTTCTTTTTCTCAATGCTGATATTCATGCCATTTCTTGGTTATCTCTTTGATTATCATGGAATTCAGTGGGTCTTCATTGCGACAGCACTTGCCGGGGGTGCTGCGATTTTGATCTTTGGTATTCTGCATTTTCTGACGAAAAAGGGTGCAAAGCAAGGCCAATTAGTTTCATAATCATCAATCTGACCTCATTGTTGTCGACATCGGTTACTCAAATTGGTTTTAACACCACTGTTGGGCAAGATGAATGATTGGTATCAGTGGCTTTTCGACTCGTTTAATATTAGTTCCGCTGGTTCTTACTTGTGAGGACATTCATTTTTTGTATTCCTGAGTAAGAATCAACAAAGTTGATTTTAAACGAAGGATCGCTAGTTCAAAACTTTCATTGTGATCTCTCGAAAAAAAACTCTCTTTCTCAGGTTTCAGTGATTTTTTGCTTAAAATCAGCTTTGCTGATTCTCACTCAAGATGACAGGCTTTTCTTCTTCTTTGGCAGGGGGGAAAGAATGAATGAATGCTATCGCACTTAAGGATGAGAGATTGTTATTTCGCGAAATGATAATGGGGTTTATATAAA
>CAZQSG010000075.1:0-12091 GCA_964595925.1 uncultured Anaerolineaceae bacterium
TAATGCCTTATCCCGCAGATTGGCCATTCTCAATCCAATTAATGTGTTAGAACGTGGCTATGCCATCATTGAATTGGCCGATGGCAGCATCTTGAAAAGCGTGAGTCAATCCACTATTGGCGATATAATTCAAATCAAAGTAACTGACGGCAGCATGAAAGCAAATATTGAAGAAATTATTAAAGGAACAGGAGCATCTTTCTAATGGTAAATAAGAAAATTGAAACGCTCAGCTTCGAAGAAGCTGTACAAGAATTAGAGTCAATCATCGAACAAATGGAATTAGAAAATAATTCTCTTGAAAAATCGCTGAAACTCTATGAACGAGGTCAGGCATTGTCTAAATACTGTTCTCAGTTGTTAAAAAATGCTGAGTTAAAAATCCGTACTTTGAGCTACACAGAAGAAACTACTGAGGAAGAAGAATAAATCCAGATGATAAATACACTTTACAATCCTTACCTTTTTGCCATCATGACTGCCTGGATCCTTGCTCAAACATTAAAAATTCCTATCCATTTTATTATGACCAAAGAATGGCGGTTTAATTTAATCTTAGAAAGCGGAGGTATGCCAAGCTCGCATTCTACCCTGGTAAGCTGTACAACCCTCCTCATCGGTCTTTTTGAAGGGTTCCAATCACCTATATTTGCACTTGCCCTCACAATGACAGTGATTGTGATCTATGATGCCACTCATGTCCGCCGCGAAGCAGGCTACCATGCAGAACGGCTGAACTATATTTTCAATGACATATTGCATGGTCTCCCTCTCAAAGAA
Organism: uncultured Anaerolineaceae bacterium; assembly: GCA_964595925.1. Taxonomy (GTDB): domain Bacteria; phylum Chloroflexota; class Anaerolineae; order Anaerolineales; family Anaerolineaceae; genus SpSt-1165. Next base: position 781 of record CAZQSG010000075.1, read on the forward strand.
GAAAACCTGCGCGAAGTCATTGGACATACACCAACACAAGTAGTAGTTGGGATTATTCTTGGAATCATAATCGCATTAATTTATTATTTTAATTGGTAAATCAATCCCGAATCCAATCCTTGCAGAACCTATCGGATTAAAATCCCAAATCCTCGAGATTTTCTTCCAACGACTTCTCTTGTATGGTGTTCGCCTTCTTTCCCAATAGTTCTTCCCAGAAGGCATCATCGTACCGGCGGGAATGAATTGGCATTGGCATCGGCACACCCCACCCCAGAAGAAGCACCTCCTCCTTCTCCTGCAAGTGAGAAAGCATACCGCGCAGTTGTTCTTTGCTGGCCAGACCCGAAAGCACGGCGCTGATATCCGCATCATCCCCCAACCATCCAGAAATTCGCGTTCCAAGCTGTGACATTACCTCATCATATATCTGTGAGGGACGCTGATCAATAATGAGCAGTGTAACAAAATACTTTCGCATTTCCCTTGCAATCGTACTGAAAATTGTTTGGAAAGCCATTTCCCGGCTCATCAATTTGTGAGCTTCTTCAATCACAAATACAAGCGGGCGTGGTTCAGGATTCGAAATCCGATCGGAGCTATATGCCTCCGATTGTTTTACCCATTCATCGCGAATCCGACGTGTCAGCAAATTTGCAACCAACAGGTAATCAAGGTCTTTTTCGTGCTTGCCAAAGGATAAAATAACATGGCGTCCATTCTTCAAATTATCAATCATCGTAGCCAGGCCATTGGATGCGATCCGGTCGGCTTCTATTAAATAGGAACTATTAAATAACCGCCTTAATTTGCTATGGAAACTGGTGGCTGCCGCCTGGTTCACACCTTTTTTTTCCGCCCAGCCTTCTATACTGTCAGGCGGATATACACTCTTTTCAACGCCATTTTCATCAATGATTGTTTCTTTAGACATTGATTTCATTTTTTTGAACCTGGTAAACCATTTATCCCGTCCAAAACTACTGGTAAGTGCCGCCAGCGTATTCTCGGATGTTTCCCGCAGATTCAATTGTTTTGAGAGCAGCAATATGTCACCAGGTTGAATATCTGCTTCACTGATCTCCAATGTCTCCGGGTTTTTCCCATGAATGACCGTTTCTGCTCCGAGGCCAAAAACAGAAACTTTTGCACCAAATTTATCATGCAGACCATACACCTGGGTACCATTGTCCGTATCTATCCCCGTATAGGCATACTCATTGTGCATGTCGAAAACCAGTACAGAGGACTTATTATATTGAATCAGTCCTGCCAGAATCATACGGGTTAGAAAGGATTTTCCCGTCCCAGTGGCACCAAAAATGCCCGAAGACCGTTTGACAAACTTCTCCAGATCAATTCGGAGGGGATGCCCTTGCTCACGGGTAGTACCGACAACAAAATTCTTTTTCTTATCTCCAGACCCAAATATCTGATCAATATCCCCCGCTTCGGCCAATCGCACTGGACTGTGATGCACCGGCACTGTTTTGACAGGTCTGGGTGATGTATTTTCCTCACCACTGGAGATTTCATCCTCTGCCACTGTGTCCTGCATTAACACAGGCATCACCTCCAGATTCGTAAACAGGGTCTGCCCTTGCAGCATTCCCGCCAATATACTGTCTATCCGCGATTCGAATTTTTCATCTGCAAAACGCGGATCGGTCGCGCCAAGTTGAATATCAGTTACCAGACCATAGAAAATCGTATTATCACCTTCAATAACCGCAAAACTTCCTTCCTGAACCTCGTCAGGGTTTGTTGTTAATCGGACACGTAAATTCCCTCGCAAAGAACCACCAATGATATAACCAATGCTCTCTTTCCAATTCATAATACTCTCTTTCTCAATGCTGCTCAAATACTAATTTTGCGTCTCTCAAAGCCCCCATTAAAGCCATCAAACGGGGATAATCATCTCGAAGCTGGACAATCAATTCCTGTAAGGCGTCATTCAGCCAATCGGTAGACTTAACCCGGGAAACATCCTTTAAATGTGAAGCCAACAATTCGCCGGTTGGAATTTCTGTATCACGTAAAATATGGCGGAAATATCCAAATCCCTGATCAGTGAAATCGTTGATTTCGCCTTCCAAACAGGGATGAATCTCATCCAGAGAAAGCGGCGGCCGCGGAGGAAGCAAATGATAAAAATCTCCTCCTTCCTCATATCCCAGATAAAGAACACTGATTTCAACCGGCACATTCCGGTTGCGCCGATTGTCTTCTATCACTTCCATTTGAACATTCTGAGCGCTCAAAAGCTGGCGTACCAGACCATCATCATCCACATGAATATCATGGATCAGACCGAATATCGAATAGTCAGGTTCAACCACAATCTTCACCATTCCGCCGAATTGCGGAACTTTCACTTGCTCCACCCAGGTGCCAACCACGCATCCTTGAATACCAGATCGTAAAAGACGTCCCATTTCAGTCATTTCAATAGCTCCTTCTTGATCTCATTGAACTTTTATTCTCGCTTTTTTGTGAGCCTGAAGACAGTTGAATTCCATGATTCAATAATTCAGTTGTAATCATTCGCAGCAAATCGTCATGCTCCTCATATCGCACTGTTGCAATTTCATGGGCACGATGAAGCACGTACGGATAAGGTTGGTTGCCAAGTATTCGGCATTGTTGAATCAATGTTGAATGCAAGCGGTCAATTTTTTCATGATCAGCCGCAACCCATTGTGGTATCTCAACGCGCGCAAACATATTCAATGGTGTTCCATCTCGCTGAACCATCCCCACATTGAGATAGAAGAAATGCAATCCCAAACGCGGTGGATCAGCAAATTGCTTCGCTCCACGAGAAATCAGTTTAAACACTCCTGTACGCTGCCCCGGAGCCAGAATAATTGAAAACAATGCCGCATCAGTGATTCTTTCAAATTTCCTTGGTAACTCCCTTTTTGAAAGCTCCGAATCTGTCATTAAGGATAATTCCAACATCCGAACAACTAAATCAGCGCGCGGCTTATCCACGTACCCGCCAATTACTGCCCCAATATCAGCAATTTTATCTAACGATAACAGATATTCTTTCAGGAATATTTGATAATTTCGGACGGAACGTGGCTCACCGAATATCTCCAAAGGCCCATCAGTTAACGCGATAACAGGCAGTAATTCCCCATTGAATTCGGAGGCCAGTTTCCGCTGCTGCTCAACAGCTTTCTCTGATAAAAATCCGCGTTCCTTCGTGTCCCTTGCTAAAGCGATTGATTCCTCATTCAAATTTCCCAATTCATTCCCGATCATGCCATCATAAAAAAGTTTACTGTGTGACCAGATTTCTGGAATCAGTTTTGAACTTGAAATCAACTGAAAAATACCGACATTGACCAGGCCAAACTCAACTGGGTCATGCCGATCAGGATTGATTTGTGATCCATCTGAAGCCAGAATTAATACCTGCTCCTCATCGGTTTCCGGTTCGTCATATACCATTGTCAACGGATCTTCAAATGGCGCTGCACAGCGTAAATAGGGATGCTCACGAGCTGCTTCTTCGACCAGGTTCTTCAGTTTCTCCAGTTGATTTGCTTGAGAAAGCAACAATTCCCTTGCTTCAGTAAGATTACTCTGGTCATCTTGATGAATCAGGGAGTATTGCACCCCCATTTGTTGAACTTGTTCTCGGATATTTAAATAATTGATTGGCATACTTCTCTCCCGAACAATCCTTTTCAAAATTATAGCAGATATGTTCTATTTCTTTTTGCCAAGAACCCAGATTGCCTGACAATACATTTAATCACCTGGCATAGTCCTGCCAGATGAGTTGTAAGTATCAAAACCAATCCATACAACCTGCCAGCATTGCGATTACTCCAGGAATCTACACGAATAGTCAGTGCCCTTAATAACTTTGTTCAGGAGAAGTTCTCGAAGTATAATCATTTTTGATGGTTGCTTGTTTCTTTTTATCATTAATTCTTTTAAAAACAAAATTTAACTGGGAAAATTTTAATAATCATGTTATTGCTATTCCTGAAATTAAACCCCTTTCAACGGGCTTTACCACTCCTGATTATTATGGCAATACTTTCAGGATGCAACTTCCCGGTTGCCAATTCTTCCAGCAACAGTAGTGCTTACCAGCAAATCCCCTCACTGCTTGAAGGCACTGATAACTACCAAATTGATCCGGTCTTTGAATCTTTTTATTATTCAACAGACTCCCCCTTGACTTTGTTTGGTCAACCTATCAGCTATGCATATCAAGACCCAGAAAGCGGAAACCTGGTTCAATATTTCCAAAAAGCGCGTTTGGAATCTTTTCTTGATGAAAACAATCAACCCGCAACAAGGCTTACCCCCTTAGGACAATACTTCAAACAACAGGTAAATGGGCAAGAAGTCGCGCTTGAGGGAGGATGCAAATTCTTTTCAGGATCTGATTATCCTGTCTGCCAGGAATTTCTGTCATTTTATGAGGCTAATCATGGACCAGCACTATGTGGTAAGCCAATTAGCAATGTCTACTATGCCGAAAACCACTATTTTCAGTATTTTGAAAATGTTTTATTAGTCTGGTTTCCCCTGGAGATAGACTCCTGCCAGGTGACAGTAGCAAATCTTGGGGAAATGTACTTAAAAAGCATTGAACCTCTATATGCCGAAATTACATTTCCGGATTCACAAGAATTTGCACTCCCAGATGAGAATCTCTCACCACTGATTATAATAGAAGTGGCATTTGAATATCCATTCATACATCCTGATTATCCTCAGACCGTCTACGTTCAGGTGATTGACGAATCAGGAACTGTTTTGGAAGGATTAGAAATCACCGCAGAAGTGATCTTACCAGACCAAACCAGTTTTATCCTTCGTCCTGGTAAAACGGATGCTAAAGGCGTTCTCTCGTTCACCATCCAACCATTTGAGCATATTGAATTAAGAACGAACGATATAATCAAAGTCAACATTACCGCTGAAAATGATTACTATTCAGCTCAAAGAGCAAGTTCCTTCAAAATCGTAGAATAAAATTGGTCTCGTTTCTCTCGAATGATCTGACTGCTGGCTCGTTCCATTACCTTTTGATAGTTTAACTTTTTACTGCGCTCTAATAAACTCTCATCCTCTAAAGCTCTTAAAATGGCATCAGCTAAAGCATCTGGATCTCCCGGGTCAACCATCAACCCATTTTCATCATCCACAATCCATTCACGTAAGGATCGGATATCTCCGACAATTGGAAATGCTCCCAAACTCATTGATTCTAGTAAAGAATTCGGGGTGCCGTCATGCTCTGTCACAGAGATCATCAACGTTGTTTTTGCGAATAATTGCCATAACTGCCTCTGGGTGAGATAAGGCAGCAATTTTACGGAATCATGAATACCAAATTCTTCAACCCAGGCAATTGCCTGCGGTTGATTGGCCATTGATGGGCAGACAAATAATACTTTTTGCTTTGATTTTTTTACAACTTTTGGAATCGCAGCAAAAAATGTGTCGTTGCGAACATAGCCCGGACGAATTCCGCGTGGATTGACGATTAAAACAGCGTCCGTTGGAAGTAGCGCGATTAATGGATCAATCTCATCTATCTTCATAGAATCCAATTTTCTGAAATTAATTCCACCCGAAGTCAACGCAACCATGACGGGTTTCTTCGGGTCATACCCCCACTCAGCAGCTAACGCTATATCACGATCAACATCTGTAATCAAGCCATTAGCACGCTCTAATACACGCTCCGTCAAATGCCTCATCCAGAAATTCTTGGGGGCATGCAATGTCAGATCATTTCCCCAGATCGAGACAATGAATGGGACGTCCGCTGGACAGGCCAGCCCAAGCATCCCCTCAAAGGGAATCCTTAAGGCATGAACAATATCAGGTTGTTGTTCATGGATGATGTGCTTCAACAAAACGCGATAACGCCATAACGTTGGAGGGCCAATCCAATATCTCAATTTCTGAAACAATTTCCGGTAGCGTTTCAAAATGCTTTTTAATGGCAACTTTAGCTGGCGCTTCTGCTGATCACCCTCGTCACCAGAGCCTCTTCCAACCTGGCTGCCGGCATATTTTGAAAAACAGATCGGCAGAACCTTGAAATAGTCCAATTTTGCTGGTTTGTCGCAAGGGAAACTTGATACCAACCCGACCTGATGACCTGAAATTTGAAGCTCTTCAATCCACCGCCTCGTAATTGGACTTCGCCCATCAGCCACCAGAAGTATATTCATGATCCTTGCTTCTCCATCACAGTATTAATAGTAGTGAGAAAAACATCAACCATGATTTCAAGATTGACTTCGTTTTGAACAATGGAGAATGAACTCCTCCCCATTTCTCTTAATTTTTCTGAAGACCGCAAAGCTGCATCCAGGCATTCTGTTAATTGAAGATGATCATCTCCTTGAATCATCCAGCCATTTTCAGGTCGCACCAAATTAGATTGAGTGCCATCAGCTTCGGCCACAATAACTGGTAAACCGTAGGACATTGCTTCCTGAACAGCCAACCCGCCTGTTCCGGGCAAGACAAAGAGATCAGCCTTTTCAAAAAGAGGGACCACATCATCGCCATGAAGCGCACCAAAAAAACGGGTGTCAGGCAGAATGTCTTCAGCTACCCTTTTTAATCTTTCTTTCTCGGGCCCATCCCCCACAATCCAAAGTTGCAATTTCCTTCGCCTGTCAACAACAGCGCAGGCTTGAATTAAATGATCGATTTTCTTTCGCTCCTGCAGCCTGCCCACGTACAAAATGATTGGGCCATTCTCCGAAAAATCATGTGAACGCTGAATCATGGTTGAAGGGCGTCGCAAGACGGCATTGGGAGCAACTACTACGTGAGAAGGATTAACCCCCATGTTGATAAATTCTTCCGCACCCTTCTGGCTATACGAAATCATCATGTCAAATTGGGAGAGAAACTTCCACCATTGCCGTCCGATCATTGAAGATGGATTTGTCTCACCGCCAGTTCCCAGACCCCAACCAATTACTGGTCGATTTTGATTTTTCATCCAGTGAATTGCATGACGAGAATGAAGATAGCGCGGGTTCGCTTCCATGATTAACACATCTGGATTCCACGATTTAAGCCAATGCATTAACCCGCTCTGCCAGCAAAAATAAGTTTTCCCCTCAAATATGTGAATGTTTTTCGCAGTAAATCGCTCAACGTATGCGATATCACCCGCCGGGTGCACGTTTTCACTTTTCCTTGCATCGCCAGCAAAAAGAGAAAATTGATCCTGCAATGCTTCCCCCAGCAGTGAAAAAAATGCTGCCCGATAAGAAGGCACAATGCGCTGCAACACACCTACCTTGATAGGAGCGGGAGGTATAGAGCTCATACAAGAACCTCGATACTGGAACCTGATAAAGTTTTCGTCACTTGAATCTGCGCCGGGAAAGATTCCTTCAATGAATCCAGATGAGTGATGACTAATATCTTGGCAAAATCATCCTTGATGAGATTAATCGCTTCAATCAATCGTTGGATACCTTCGCTATCCTGGCTGCCAAAACCTTCATCAATCACCAGAGTTTGTAAACGTGCTCCGGCACGACCTGCAAGCATCTTTGATAAAGCCAGACGAATTGCAAAATTCACACGAAAAGCCTCACCCCCTGAATACATCTCATAACTTCGTTCCCCCACATTATCTGAGATAATGATATCCAGCGTTTCACGTTTATCCTTGCGTTTTTTATCTTTATAAGCCCGTTGAGTTCGAAATTGAACCATCATACCGGTGTCAGATAATCGGGAAAGAATTTCATTGGCCTGCTCTTCAATCTCTGGAATCGCTTGTTCGATCAATAAAGCAGGGATACCATTCTGACTGAAGGCTTCTTCTAGCATTTTTAATCGATCAATTTCAGAAGCAAGGCTTTCTCGCTCTTGTTCTAATTCAGTTTTTCGATTGCGCTTTTCCTCTAGTGAAAATATTGATTGATGCGCACCGCCCAATTCCTGGCGTGTCTGGTTCACTGCTTCGCGCATTTCCATCCATTTTCGACTTGCATCTCGATATTCATTTTCATCTGCTTCTAGCGCAGTTAACTGCTCTTCTGCTGCGCGAATAAGCGCTGATGCATTCTTTGCATCCTGTTCCATATCCTTCAATAATTGTCCCTGCTCTACAATCACCCTTTCTAAAGGAACCATAGCAGCTTTCGCTCCCTCAATTTTCTGAAGCGCAGTCTGGCTTTCCCGTCCCGCTTGTTCCTCCAATCGCAACTTGTCATGAGCAGCAGAATCATACCCCAGTGATTTCAGATGCTCATCAATCTCAGCAAGTTCAGTACGCGCTTTGTGGGCATAATCCTTTTCAGAGAACTTTCGCTCCAATTCCTTGAGTCCCTCGGATTCATTCCTCTCCCAATTCTCAATGCGCTCAAGCAATTTTTCTTCGTTCGCTTCGAGAGAAGCAAGCCCTGTATTAACCACTCTTACCAGCTTTTCAATTTCCAGGGTGCGCAGGCGATCAATTTCTTTTGTCAATTGCTTGATTTCAACATCATAATCTTTGTAATCTTCTCCGAGTTTTTCCCATGCGTCTTTCAGTTCCCGTCCATTACCGCGTAGTTCCAGAATAAGAGAAGCTCGATGTTCAGGCTCCAGGGTTTGCCCGCAAACTGGACATGTGACTGTATCAATAGATTCGAGCTTACGAATACGATCGGATAATTGCTGCATTTCACGGTGAAGACCAGTACGATCTATTTCCAATTGATTGATTAACGACATCAAATGGTCACGGTTTTCTTCCAGAGATGGATACATAGAAACTTCTTCCATCAACGCTTCTTGTTCTATTCTCGTTTCTGCAAGCTTTTCCTGTGTCTTTTTCAGATTTTCATTGTCCTTAAGGAACTCCCGCTGCTTCTCTCGACTTCGTTCTAATTTCGAGATCAGTTGAAATTCCTTTTCATGGATAATCTGCAATGGCTTTACCCGTTTCAGTGTCATCTCATTAAATGTCTTTGCAATAACATCAAAGGAATCCAAAGCCGCTTTTGTTTGTTTCCAGGCCTCTGCTTTTTTCAGGACTTCTTGCTCATCAGACAATAACTCTTTGAATTTCTTTTTTTCTTCCAGGTTTTTAGCAAGTGACTTTTGGTGCTTTTCTAGTCGCTTCACTGCATCATTTCCACTCATCTGAAGCATTTTCACCTGTTCTCTCTGATGTTCAGCCTGTTCCCGCTGTCGCCTCAAAGATTGGACAACCTGTTCATGGACGCCAGCAACTTCTTCTTGTTGTTTAAGTTTTTCCTCCAATATGGACAATCGCTTCTGCAGTTCTTCTTTCTGGCCTAACTCCGTATAGAGATTGGTCAACCATTGATTGACAACCTCAAAACGCGTCTGACGATTTTTCCTTGCCCGTGCTGCGCGTTCCTGATAAGTTTCCCAGATATCCAATTCTAAAATTTTTGCAAGTGTGATCTTGCGATCTGCCGGCCTCTGTTTTGCAAATTGATCAGCCTTGCCTTGTAAAAAGAAGGAAGCATTGATAAAGGTGTCATAATCCATCTTCAAAATGCGTTCTAATTTTTCCTGCGTCTCAGACATCGTTGCTTCAGAAATAGAAACCCATTTCTCACTGGCATCATCAAGTATTTGAAGGTTCATGATTTTCGTAGAACGTCTTTTTTTGCTGCGCACCACTTCGTATCGTTGACCTTCATAGTCAAAGGTAAAAGCAACCTTAGTTGACTTCTCCTGCATATTTATGAGATCATCGTCAGCGCTTCGAGCTTTCCCAAACAAGGCCCATGTCATTGCGTCTAGCAGAGAGGATTTTCCTGAACCGTTAGGACCAATCACACAGGCCATCTCAAATCCAGAAAAGTCTAAAGAAACTTGTTCACGATAAGAAAGAAATCCTTTTAGAGTCAGCGAAACAGGTATCATCCCTCAGAACCCTCTCCACCATCAGGATCAACAATTCCTCGCCTGGCAGCACTTTGACCGTCTGAAGATGACTCAGTTTGTTCCTCTTCAACACTTTTCAATCTGGTAACAAGCACTTTGTCAACTCTACGGCCATCCATATCGACGATTTCAAAGGAGAAACCCATGAAATTAATAATTTGGCCAGTGCTGGGTATAGTGCCCAATTGAGCCATCATGAAACCACCCATAGTCTGATAACCATAATCAGATTCTCCGGTCAACTCGTTTACCCCCATCAATTCTTTCAACTCGTCCACCGGCAGCAAACCATCCACCAACCATGAGCCATCCGCTCTTTCAATTACCCCATCTTCATCATCCAATCCAATAGTAGCAATCGAACCGATAATTGCTTCCATCAAATCATTAAGGGTAATGATGCCGAGTAGACCGCCGTATTCATCAATAATCATACCCATATTAGATTGGGTCCTTTTGATCATTTCAAGCGCGGTTAATGCCGGGCTGCTTTCAGGAATAAAAACGGCTGGCAGCAGTAAATCACGAGGATCAAACGACTCTCCACTTAGCCGCTTTTTTAAATAATCACGCGTTCGAATAACACCGATTACCTTGTCGAGGCCGCCTTCAACAACCGGTAGATGATTGAAATTGGTGTTGAATACGATATGATCCCATGTTTCAAGTGGTGATTCAAGATTCAACCACTCCAATTCTGTTCTTGGGGTCACAATCATGTCGATGCGGCGGTCACTCAAGCGAAAAACTCCCTCCACCATTTCGTGTTCAGCCGCTTCAAACACCCCAGCAGCAGTTCCCTCAACCAGCATCATCCGAATTTCCTCTTCAGAAATATCGGGGGCGGCTGAGTCCTTGATACCTAAAATACGCAACCCCAATTCCGTTGACCACCCAAGAAAGGCATTGATCGGTGATGCCAGTTTAGAGAGGAATAAAATTGGACCTGCTACCGATTTTGCGAGGCCTTCCGGGTTATTCATTCCCAACCGTTTGGGTACTAACTCGCCAATCACCAGTGATAAATAAGTGATTAATAACACTATAAAAAAGAATGCCACTTGTTCCGCAACAGCAGGTTTCATCCCCCAATTAACCAGCACACTGGCAAAAGATTCTGCCAGAATACCGCTCCCCAGAGCTCCCGATAAAATCCCAATCAACGAAATACCTATCTGTACTGTAGAAAGAAAGGTGTTGGGTTTCTCTTGCAGCTCAAGAACAATCTGAGCAGAACGATCACCGTCATCAGCCTTTTGTTTTAACCGCCCTTTGCGGGCAGAAACCAATGAAATTTCTGACAGCGCAAACGCTCCATTGATAAGTATCAAAAACAGAATAATTGCAAATTGAATCAAACCTGAACTCATTGTTTAATCATCCTCAA
>CAZQSG010000076.1:0-11799 GCA_964595925.1 uncultured Anaerolineaceae bacterium
TTAATTATTTTTGGTTACCAAAAATAAGCTCAATTATTTGAAAAAAAGAACCAGGCAGTGTTTTAATAGTTAATCACTTCACTGCAATATACTGCTAGCTCTGTTTGCTTGGCATTGAGCGAACTTTTTTGAACCGATAGGTAATTCTTCCACGGCTCAGGTCATAAGGCGACATCTCGATCTTTACGCGGTCTCCCAATAGAATGCGAATGTAATTTTTCCGCATTTTACCAGATAAGTAGGCTAAAATCTCGTGTTCACTGTCATCTATTTTAACTCGAAATTGAGTTCCTGGAAGGGCTTCTATTACGGTACCTTCTACCGTGATTTTATCTTCTTCTTTTGTCATTTACTTTTCTTTGCATTCTGCATAAATGCAGATTTATACCTTTTTATTAACTAATTTTATTTTCGTTGACGAGTTCGTCGAATGGCTTTTTTCTTATCAATACGGCGTTGTTCACTTTTTGAAACAAACCATCGTTTGGTTCGAATTGTGCTGAGGACACCACTTTTAACAACTGATTTTCTGAATCTTCGAAGCAGTTGTTCTGATCCCTCGTCTGGTCGTAATACTACAGTCGGCATTAAAACTTCACCTCCAATTTTGCCAAGAGTCCAGAGAAATTACAGAAAACCCCGACTGGCATTGATAGTCCCAGTCGGGGTTTTCTATCTCATCCAGCATTACGGAGTAATTCAATAAGTCCTCCTATAGCTATATTAAAACAAAATATTTCAATATCGTGCATGTTACACACGTACACATTATAACGCAAGATTTCCCCTTGTCAAACAAATAGTTGATTTCCCCCTGAAAATTACGGATTACCGAATATTTCGCCCCAGGCTTTTTTCAATTGATCATAGGTATCAGATAAATTCTCTGGAACAATGCGAGTTTGTCCTATGGTTGTAACAAAGTTTGTATCACCATACCAACGCGGAAGTACGTGGAAGTGAACATGCGGTGCGATGCCTGCCCCTGCGGCTTCTCCGATATTTGCACCTATGTTAAATGCATCAGGATGATAAGCCTGGCGAATAACTTTTGTTGTTTGATTAATCAATTCCATCATCTCTGAACGTTCTTCTGGCGTTAATAACTCATAACTTGCAACATGGCGGTAGGGGATGATTAAGGCGTGGCCGGTATTATAAGGATACCGATTCAAAATGGCGTAGTTATACCTTCCCCGAAAAAGTATTAGATTTTCCCAGCCATCTTCCTGTTCAAGTACATCACAAAATACACAACTGCTATTATCTTTTTTGGTTTGAATGTACTCCATTCGCCATGGAGACCAGAGATGATTCATTATTTTGCCTTTATTGTAATGTAACAACAACCTGAGGTGAGATACGCTTTTTATTAATAAGGATTAGACGAACTTAATTCATAAAATTCAGATGAAATCAATTATATCATTTGGGGCAATAAAACCCAAAAACATTGAAAGCACAAAAGGATAATGCTATAATGTCGGCATGCCCCAGTAGCTTAAATGGAGAGAGCAAGGCACTCCTAACGCCTAGGTTGTGGGTTCGAATCCTGCCTGGGGCGTTTTTTTGTAATAAGAAATGATGATTAACTTTCTCCAAGTTTACATGAGTGTAAATCCCAATCGGCAAAATTGAGATAGAGCAAGGAGATGTTATGAACAAGTATCACCTGCATCAAACAAATCTTGATGTGAGTAGGATTGCTTTTGGATGTATGCGCCTTGCCGGAAAAGAAAAAAGTGGTTTAGTGGCAATCGAGACAGCCTTAGATTGTGGAATCAATTTTTTTGATCATGCCGATATCTATGGTGCTGGCAAGAGTGAAGAAGTTTTTGCAAAATTGTGGAAGCGGCAACCTCACCTCAGGGGAAAGATTATTTTGCAATCGAAATGCGGTATCCGTTTTGAAAACAATCCTGAGCCCGGCGCACCACCTCGTTATGATTTCAGTTATTCACATATAATTGATTCTGTAAATAGAATTTTAGCACGATTGCAAACCGGCCACCTTGATCTTTTACTGCTCCATCGCCCTGATCCACTAGCTGAACCAGAAGAGATTTCGCGCGCTTTTGATGAATTGAGACAAGTGGGTAAGGTGCGCTATTTTGGAGTGAGCAACCATAATGCTGCTCAGATCGAATTGCTGAAAGCATATCTATCAGTGCCAATTGTTGCAAACCAATTAGAAGTAAGCGTTCTACACGCAGGGATTATTGAAGAAGGCATAATAGTTAATCAAAGCAGACCAGAAGTTTCTTCTCGCGGTGACGGTACACTCGAATATTGCCGATTGCATAAGGTGATGATACAGGCCTGGTCCCCGTTGGCAGGTGGTCGATTGGCCGGGCTTAGAAACCCATTAAGTTCAATGGAATTACAATTAAATTGTGAAATCAACTCTATTGCAGTAGACCATCACATCAGTTTAGAAGCGGTAATGATTGCCTGGCTGCTTCGTCATCCTGCGGAGATTCAACCCATCATCGGAACAATGACACCTGAAAGAGTCAAAGCGATTTGCCGGGCAGATGGGCTGAACTTGACTCGAGAAGAATGGTACCGAATTTATAACGCAGGCCGTTCTTACCGACTTCCCTGAACTCTATTTGTACCATGTCTAGATAAGTAATGCTGGGCTCTTTTCAGGTTTGTCCGTGCTCCTTTGACATTTGGGTGATGACTGGAAAAAAGGGATTCAAGCATGTTAACAGCCGCTTCATAATTTTCAACAGCTTCTTTCCAATTATTGAGACTTTCATGTGCAACACCCAGATTGTTTAGATCACGAGCCACAGCTGGATGCGGGTTGTTTTGAAAGGCTTCTTTGTCGATAGCATAGGCTTTTTCGAAAGCTTCCAACGCCTTTTGATGTTTTTCAGACTCTTGATAAGTGCTGCCAATTAACTGATAAAGAGAGGCACAGTAGCGATGGCTGGGACCAAAAGATTCTGAGGAAATTTGAAGCGCCTGGTTATAATCTGCGATTGCTCCCTCAAAATCCTGCATTTTTTGCTTGATATTTCCAATACTGGAGAGGGTGATAGCAAGTTCTGGTTGATTTTGGTCGTAAATAATCTTTTGAATGGTAAGAGAATGGTGATAGGCATCCAGAGCTTTCTTTAAGGCACCCATGCGAAAAAGAATACCTCCGAGAGAACTGAATGCGCTGGCGGTTTCAGCACTGTTTTCACCGTAGTGATTTTTGTCGATCGTCAATGCACGTTTCGCCATATGCTGGGCTTGAACTAGCTCATCATTCTCTGCCAGCGTATTGGCCAGGTTACTCAGGTCTACTGCAACCTGTGGGTCATTCTTTCCAAATATCTTTTCATCAATGGATAAAGCTTGACGAAAGTAATCAAGTGCAAACTCAAAATTGAAAGTGCGAAAGAATAGTACGCCCAAATTTCGGCAGTCTTCTGCTGATTCAGCACTTTGTTCGCCAAAAACCCTTTTATTTATTTTAAGGGAGTTTTCCAGCGCTTCTTGCGCCCCCTTGAAATTTCCTTCTTCCATCATGCGGAGGGCGGGATTTTCTTGATGATTGGATGGTGACATAAAAGAATACCTTTCGATTTTCTAAAAAAAAAGTAGAATTTGCCTTGTTTGCGATGGGATTGATTATAAGGGAAGATCATCTAACTTTCCAATCAGGGAGCGCGAAGGCGGGAAAGAAAGCTGTCATGAATGTGTAAGCTCTGGTAAAATTGAGAAGACTTTTAGAAAGGTAGGAAGCATTCATTGTTAGAAATTTTATTTTTAGGAACTTCAGCATCAGCCCCGTCAGTGCGCCGCGGCCTTCCTGCACAGGTGATCAAGCACAATAGGTTTCGTTTCCTGCTAGATTGCGGCGAAGGCACTCAACGTCAAATTCTGATGTCTGGAATAGGCTTTAAACGCCTGAACCATATCCTGGTTACCCACAATCATCTTGATCATATTTTGGGAATCGGGGGGTTAGTCTCCACTCTCTCGCGTTGGGAATCAATGGAAGAGTTGAATATATATGGCGCAGCCAGTGCTCTGGAACGTGTCAAAAAATTAATTTATAATGTTGTTCTTCGGAATGCTAAACCAGCGATGCCTATTCACCTCCATTCAATTGGCGCCGGGACATTTTTTGAATCGGATGATCTCAGCGTAAGCGCCTTTCCTGTGCGTCATCGCGGTGCTGAAAGTCTGGGGTACTTATTTGCTGAAAAAGGCCGGCGTCCTTTCTTGCCAGAAAAGGCTGAGGAGTTGAATATCCCCCCCGGCCCATGTCGGCGTGATTTGGTGAATGAAGAGATAATTACACTTCCAGACGGCAGAATGATTCAACCAGGGGATGTTTTGGGTGATTATCGTCCTGGGATCAAAGTTGGTTTTACTGGTGATACAGGAGATATTGATGCTCTTTATGATGATTTGCATGATGTCGATATGCTTGTGTCAGAATCAACTTATCTCAAGGAAGATGCTGAAATGGCTGCACGGTATGGACACATAACTGCGCATCAGGCTGCCACTTTTGCTAAAAAAGCCAATGTTCAGAAACTGGTCTTAACCCACATTTCACGTCGTTACCGAGAACGTGATGTTCTGCGTGAAGCCAGAGCTGTTTTCGAAAATAGTTTTGTTGCCCGTGATTTTGATACTTATCAAGTAAAACGTTCTGAGGAAGACACCATATAGACCATATTTTAATTGATAGAATATGAATTCAGGGTCAATTTTTCAGTCCAATAAATGCTTTCAACAGTGTGGTGATCTTCATGCAGCAGGTTTTTGATTGCGTTTTGCAACTTTTCTGAGTTATCTGTGCTGACAAATCGTTCCACTTTGACATTATCAGGAAGAATCTGGTAGGTTTTTAAAAGGTGTGCTGCATGTCGCGCAATTGCAGGTGCGGGATCAATTAATTCTACGGAGTCCCCAACTATCTCCTGAATCACAGAAGTAACAAAAGGATAGTGGGTACAGCCCAATACAACTTTGTCAATTCCTTGCTGTAAAGGTAATTCCAGTGCTTTTTGCAGGATGTACCTCGTAGTTGGATGTTCAATTTCTCCTTTTTCAATTTGGGAAACCAACCCCGAACAGGTATCTTGATAAATTATGACCTGTCCAGCGAATTTGGTTTTTACGTTAAGATATAGTTTTCCTTGTAACGTGACCGAAGTGGCCAACACTGCGATTTTGCCGCTTTTTGTTTGTTCTGCTGCTGGTTTTACTGGTGGTACTAAACCGACAAAGGGTGTGTCTGGAAAGACTTGTCGAAGATGTTGAAGTGCAGCACCAGAGGCCGTGTTGCAAGCGACAACAATCAGTTTTGCTCCCTGGCTGATCAGCCAGTTTGAAATTGCCACTGAAAATTCCCGAATTTCTTGATACGAGCGCGCCCCATAGGGAACATGAGTCTGATCGGCCAGATAGCAGTAGGAATAGTGCGGTAATGCATTTCGAATTTCACGGAGAATGGATAAACCTCCTACACCGGAATCAAAAACACCGATCATGCTATACCACCAAATTCTTTGGCCGAATAGATGAATGCTTTGAATAACTTTTGCATATTTTCATCTTCAGGCAGGCATTCAGGATGCCATTGAACAGCAAGGCAAAAAGGATTTCCCTCCAACTGAATTCCTTCAACCAGTCCATCTGGTGCAAATGCTATGGGAGTTAAATCATCACCGAGTGTTTTTATCCCCTGATGGTGCAGACTATTCGTCATTAGCTCTTCTTTTTCAAAGATTGCGGCTAACTGACTGTCTGTTTCAATTTTCACGCTATGCGCGTAATGGTCTCTCGTCCATTCGGGAAAAGGATAGTAATCATGTTTTAAAGCACCAGCCATATCCTGTTTGATGTCAACATATAATGTTCCGCCTAAGGCTACGTTGAGAAGTTGAGAACCACGGCAGATACCGAAAAGTGGAAGTCGGTTTCTAATCGCCTGTATAGTCATATAAATTTCTGTGCGATCCCGGTCTTCATTTATATAATGGGAGCGACTATCTGGTGAAGAATTGTACTGTTCTGGGGAAATATCGCCTCCACCTGATAATAAGAGTCCTGATAAGTTGCTCAGTATCAGATCGTAAGATTCTGAGGGTAATTCTGTTGGGATGATGACAGGTATTCCACCTGCATTTTGGATAGAAAGAACATAGGCTTCATTCAATGAAAATGTGTTTGGCCTTGACGGAATGTTTGATCTTCCTGCAGTAATTCCGATCAAGGGAGCGGCATGATTGGTTTGCATCAAGGGTATCTCCTACGGTAGTATGGGATTATTGTAATTGAATTTTTGCTTTGGGTGGTGCAGAAAGAGGGAAAAGTTGTTAAATGAAACTCAGTAAAGTAAAAGACACCGACTATTTGGTCGATGTCTTTGCATTATTCATTTGAAAGGTGCAGCTAAAAAACTTATTTTGTAAATTTCTGTTTGAGGCGGGCGTTCTTTCCGGTGCGTTCGCGCATGTAATAGAGACGAGAACGACGGACTTTGCTATGTCGTTCAACCACAACTTTTTCAATGCGTGGTGAATGAGTAAGAAAAATGCGTTCTACACCAATACCATTGCTGGCAACACGGCGTACAGCAAAGGTAGAGCCAACGCCATTGCTATGTTGATACAGTACGGTGCCTTTGAAAATCTGAACACGTTCTCGTGTTCCTTCTTTAATTTTCAAATGGACAGCTACAATATCGCCTGTTCGTAATTTAGGAACATTGGGATTTACCGGGGGTTTAATTGATCTGAGAATGTCGTTCATCTTTCAACCAGTCCTTGCGAGAATAATCAGAAAATTCTGAAATTAACAAAAATATGAATGCGCCATTAGCGGACGCGATTTACAAGTATATCATTCAATTAATGGGGCGTAAAGGTTGATTCTCAACGTGTCTTAGTCCCGTTTGCACAAAGCTTTCAATTACCAAACATAAGAGAGAACTGGAATATTAGCCCTGTATAAAAAGACACATATAGAGAATTACTCTATTTGCCAAGGCAAAATTATACCAGAAGGAATGTTCTTCTGTAAGGGGAGGTTTTGGTAGTGTATAATTGTTTTAAATGAAAAAGCCTGTTGTAATGATTATTATTGCTGGTTTTGTGATTGGTTTGTTTGTTGTTTTTTTACTTGGGATAATTCCCGGGTTTCATATCAGCATTATCACGCGAAGCCAGAGACTTAGAGTTTATCTTAAGAATCCTGCAAGTCATACAGATTGGTCAATAACAGCCAATACAAGTTGCGGAACCGCACCATTCGTTCTGCCTACTAACGGGATGATTGGTTATTTATGGGATGATACTTTTTATCTGGTGCACCGGCATACTGGAATTGATATCTTTGGGCCGACGGAATTGGGTGAAACCCCTATCTATGCGGCTTACGATGGGTACTTAACCCGCATGGCAGATTGGAAATCAACTGTTATTTTACGGGTACCTTCCGATCCCATAAATCCAGAAGATCAAATCTGGTTATATTACACACATATGGCTGATGCGGTGGGAAATTCTTTTATTGTTGATACCTTTCCTTTAGATACTGTGGATGTGTTTGTAAAACAGGGCACTTTACTTGGGTATCAGGGAAATTACTCAGGAGATCCATCAGCGCCAGTGGGAATGCATTTACATTTCTCTATTGTAAAAAGTGATTCAGATGGCAGTTTTATGAATGAAACGAAAATCGACAATACACTTGATCCTTCTCCTTATTTTGGAATTTCATTAAGGAACGAAAATGCTGATTCAGAAGTAGCTATCTGTCCGTGAATTATGCTATACTGCTACTACAAATAGGCGAGGTGAACACTGAAAACTGACCATATGAATACAGAAATGATACCAGATTCGAATGAGACTCTGAAGCTTTTATATGAGCTGAGTGGTCAACTGGCAGGCGCCTTAGATTTGCAGACAACGCTTGAAAAAGTTACGATGTTAACTGCCAAATATATTGGATCAAAGCGTGGCAGCCTTGTTGTGCTGGATGTTGATAAAAAGCCAATAGATGCTGTATTGATCTTTGAGGGTCGAATGCAATTTAACAATGCAGCGCAATTTGTTGACGTTGTTCGCAATGGCTTAATTGGCTGGGTGGTGGAACACAGAGAGGCGGTATTCATAGATGACACCAGTAAGGATGATCGCTGGTTGAAGCGGATGGATGATGACCAGGAGCATACAGGGGCAAAGTCTGCGATGTGTATTCCATTAGCGGCTCGCAATCAATTGGTTGGTGTTTTGACAATTGTCCATCCGGGAACCAATGTTTTTTCGCAAGATCAATTTGCCTTTTTAAAAGCCGTTGCGGGGCAGGCCGGTGTTGCAATTCATAATGCTCTTTTATATAATTCTCAAGAATTAATGCATCGACAATATTATGAATTATTTGAAGATAATATTGCCCCAATATTAATTAGTGACCAGGATGGCAAGATAAATAAAGCCAATCGAGCTGCTTATGAATTGGTGGGTTGGACGGATAATGAACTGGTGGGGGCTTCAATTTTTGATTTGCATTCGGCCCCACTTCAAAAATTGGGTTCGAATTTCGAGAAACTTAATTCTGGTGATATGATTTCGTATGAATCATTATTGGCTGCTGCGAATGATGAATTTTTGCCGGTTAAATTTTCAGTGCGCATGCAGCCAAGAGACGTTGAGGGGAATATTCAATGGATGATCGAAGATATTTCTTCACAAAAACAAATGGAAGAGATGAGGCACGATTTGTTATCAATGGTCTATCATGATATTCGTTCTCCCTTGTCCAATGTGATTTCCAGTCTTGAACTAATGAGGATGTTGCTGCCTGCTGATAGCGATCCCGCCATTGAAGAGGTTTTTTCTGTGATGTCCCGTTCGTCAAATCGTATCCAGCGTCTGGTTAGCAACCTGTTAGATATCGATCGAATGGAAACAGGGCAGGATATTGTGAATGCTCGAATGGTTGATTTGAATGTGCTCATTGATGTTGTAAGCGCAGATATTAAGCCATTGATTGAAAGCCGAAAGCAGCACTACACTCTTAAAATAAATAAAGGTGTTGATGATGTATGGGCTGATGAAGATATGCTTCGGCGTGTGCTGATAAACCTTTTAGAGAATGCGTCGAAATACACCCCAGCGAAAGGGAATGTGGAATTGTCCATCCAGGAGACAACTGATGATATGCTCCAGTTTATGATATCAGATAATGGCCCTGGGATACCTGAGAAGTTGTTACCTACGATTTTTGAAAAGTTCACACGTGTGAATTCGAAATCAGTTCCTAAAGGGATTGGATTAGGATTATCCTTTTGCCGTCTTGCTGTGGAAGCCCATGACGGGCGCATTTGGGTGGAGAGTGAAGAAAATCAAGGAACACGGTTTATTTTTGAACTCCCCTCTGATTCAGGGAAATATTGCAGTCCTTTCAGGTAAAATTAATCCTCTTTCCTTTATGCGATAAGTTTGTTGCGACAATCAAGTTTTTGGCGAACCAAACCCAAAGGTAAAGAAATGGTTGTGATTTTAGGGTAAAATAATAAAAGTTTCGTGGATTCGGTGCCCTGACAAAAAAAGGGGGCCATTTTTTTTACGAATCAAGTTTTATTGATGGAGTTATAGAATGCAAGTAATTGCTAAAAATGTTTATTATGAGACAAACTATCCAGGCGTAGTGCTGGGTGCTGTCAATACATCCCAAGGCTTATTGATGATTGATTCTCCGATCTATGGCGATGATGCAAGATCATGGCGTTCGGCATTGATGAATTATGGCAGCACGGGCAATCGGTTGCTAATTTCCCTCGATGCGCACCATGATCGTAGTCTTGGGTTACGAAACCTGGAGTGCCGTTTGGTGGGGCATGAGGATTTGAGCAATGCTTATCGCTCGCGTCCTGTATCAATTAAGGCCCAGGAGCAAGACGCTGGAGCTGAATGGGAGACATATGGCGGACTCGGTAGTATTCGCTGGTTGGTGCCTGAGATCACTTTTTCTGAGTGTATGCTGCTGCACTGGATGGATGAACCGATTCGCTTTGAATATCATCCTGGCCCGTCGATAGGCTCTACCTGGGTTGTAATTCCAGAGACAGGGGTCGTTTTTATTGGGGATGCTGTTGTCAGTAACCAACCACCATTTCTGGCTGAAGCAGATATCGGAAAATGGATTGAGAGTTTAAACAATTTGCTCTCCCCTGATTATCAAAATTATGTTTTTGTAAGTGGTCGTTCCGGGTTAGTTACTGGCCATGAGGTGCAGAAACAAATTCAGTGGCTAGAAAAAATCGACAGCCAGTTAAAGAAAATGGATAGGAGACAACAAAAAGCATCAGATACAGGTGGTTTGGTTGAGAAATTTATACAGGATTTCAATGATCGTGAAATGTATTCAGACCGTTTAAAACACGGTCTTTATCGGTATTTCGAAAAACACTATTCTTATCCTAAACCTTAATCTTCTTCAGATGAGTTCTCTTCGATCATGAAATAACTGATAAATAATAGAGGTCAAGGTGGCAGTACGTATCCTTCATTTTGCAGATGCTCACATCGATATGGCGAATTATGGGAAGCGCAATACTTCTACTGGTTTGCCTTATCGAGTTGAGGATTATTTAAGGGCTCTAGACAAGATTATCGATACTGCGATCACTGAAAAGGTAGATCTTGTCATATTTGCAGGGGATGCTTACAAGGATCGAACTCCTGTTCCAACGTTTCAGCGGGAATGGGGGAAGCGGATTATGCGCTTATCTCAGGCAAAAATCCCCACGATATTGCTGGTTGGGAATCATGATTTTTCACCTTCTCAGGGGAGGGCTCATACGTTACAGGAATATGAAACGTTGGAAATTCCCTATATTCGAGTGATTTCACATCCGGTGCTTTTGGGACCTGATGATTTATGGGGTGTGCCCGTTCAGGTGTTGGGTCTGCCCTGGGTGTCAAAAGCAAAAGTATTGGCTGCAAAGAAGAGTAAGGGACTTGAAGTGGGAGATATAAATGAAACTATCGAAACAACAATCGGCAGTGTCGTTGATGATTTTCTAGGAAAAGCTTCAAAAGAACTTCCGATTATTTTTACAGCTCATGCTTCGGTGCAGGGAGCGCAATATGGGAAAGAGCGGAGTGTGATGTTGGGGAAAGATCTGGTAATTTCTAAGAGCCTGGTTTGTGACCCTCGAATTGATTATTCAGCTCTGGGCCATATTCACAAACCTCAAAATTTGAATATTGGCGCACACCCACCTGTCATCTATCCGGGATCAATTGAACGGGTGGATTTTGGCGAAATTGATGATCAGAAATACTTCATTATTGCAGAAGTCGATAAAGGGAAAACCAGGATTGAATGGAGAAAATTAACGGGGAGAACTTTCATCGATCGCTCGGTTAAGCTTACTGAAGATGATGTAAATGTGACGCAAATATTGATAAATGCACTTCCTGAACAGGAAGTTATGAAGGATGCGATTGTAAGATTGGCGATACATTATCCAGAGGGGATGGAAACGCGAATTGATTACGTGGCATTGATGAATTATGCCAGCGGCTGTTTTGATTTTCGATTGGTCAAACGTCCTCAATTATTAATAAGGTTGAGACTTAGCCCTGATCAACAATTTTGTAGCCTGCCGCCGCTCGAACTTCTAGACTTATATTTTAAAGTAAAGCATTTTAGCAAAGAGGAATCAGAAGAATTGATGGATATGGCTCAGGTGCTGCTCACTGAAGAGGAATTAGTTGAGGATGATTAAACAATGAGTTCAGGTTTGATTCAATTTGCAATTATTCTGTT
>CAZQSG010000077.1:0-7378 GCA_964595925.1 uncultured Anaerolineaceae bacterium
CCATCTTCCCACATTTCTGCCCAGGGCAAGTCATTCAGAGAATACCACTGTGAACTGATTTCCCCAGAATCCCGGGGCTGCTGTCCATTTAATCCGATTACATGGAACACATATGTTTTAAATCCCCAACCATCATGATAAGGAAAATGAAACTCGATAAATCCGATTGGTTTAAAATTCGTTTTTGGAAGGTAAATTGATGTTTCTTCTTGAAATTCTCGCTGAATGCAATCCAGCGGTTTTTCACCCAGTTCAATTTTTCCACCAAAACTTACAATTTTACCAGTACCAAAACCGAGTTTTTTTCGGCCTAAAAGAACCTTTTCCCCGGATTCATCTACTGCAACGACAAGTGTTGTATTGACCATTATTCACCTGCACCTATCTGAAAAACTTTAAGTTAATAACTACGATCACAAATTCGAATAATCTGAATTGCATTCTCGGTTACAGAGCGGCTCATCTCCTGGTGATCTTCAATTAAAGAAGCACAGGATTCGCGGATATTTTCGATAAGATTGTGATCTAAATCCTTTCGAAGAATTTTACGAAGCGCCTGTAAGATTTCAATCTGAAGTTCTTCACTGCTCTCTTCTGTTTGCAGGATTGACAGCATGGGGGTAATGGTGTGTTGGGCGCCCATTTCTCCCAATGTCCAGATGCTTTGCAGGCGGACTGATAGAAGATCGTTATTGATCATACTTTCTGACATTTTTTCTTCAACCATTTGTCCACCAAGATAAAGAAGCACATGCGCGATATGTGCGCGGACGATATCGTTGATTTGCAGGGAATAAAAATGAGTGAAAAGCGCAGGAATAGCATCGGTTCCAATTCCCCAGAGTGCATTTTTAATTTTAGTTTGTCTTCGCTTCAAGCTTTCGCTGGTGGCCCCTTTCCCATGCTTTATTGCCTGCTCCAGTTTTTTCTGATTGCGTGTCAACTCTTCTACGAGTGGCTGCACTGCTTTTTCTCCGACGACGAAACAATTCTGAAATTCTTTGCGCACAATCCAGTACTGGCACAGAATGATGGGATCTTCAGAATCAGGTTTCCATTCCAATTGATCAAGAAACTGTACTGCTATCTTGCGGCTGAGATCGTCAGTAGAGGACAATAATTCTTTCAGCGGCTCAATGGCGCAATCACCATACGATAACATTTCTTTCCATTTTGAAAGGGCGCCAGCATATCTGGCCGCATCTTCGCAACGTGTTTGATGGGGTGTTGGTTCCCAGTGTAGTGCCTGTAGAAAAAGCGCCGCCCGGTTGCGTACAGCCAGGGAGGATGAGCACAACTCATTGAAGAGAGTTCGTTGTGCGGTCTCTTTCTTCATGTGTTTGATCGTTTCCAGGAAAGCGCCTCGAAGCTCCCCATTCACAAGGGATTTTCGTGAAACCATCTTGACAATAACCTCTTCACCGATTCGAGATAGGGTTTCAATGACGAGAGCCCTGGTGCCTTTTGCAAGCTTTGCTTCTTGTTGAGTCTTAGAAGACTGTGTTTCCAATCTCACACTGTCATCCAGTTGTATCAGAAAATCAATCAGGTAATCAATAATGGAAGGGCTGCCAATCGCTGCCAGTGCTCTGGCAGCACCTCGCTGCAAACTGCCCTGTTTTCCAGTGAGAAACTCAATCAGAAGCAGGGTTGCTTCAGGCAGGTCAGCTTCCGGGCCCAATCCTTCAATACCACGAACCGCAATTATTTGCAGATCACGGTCGAGGTCATTTGCAAAGTCCAATAGATCAGGAAGAAATTTGGTATTCTTTTGCGATGCAATAATCTGGAGGGCCGTTTTACGATTTGATTTTTGCTCATCCTTATCGGAGGCGATTGCACGGAGAGCCCGTAAGGAGCGGCTATCAGGGTTTTTAGCAGTATATTGAATGGCGAGATTCTTCACCTGAGGAGAAGTATCTTTCATCTTTTCATAAAAATAATCACGCATCGGTATGGAATCACTGGTCGAAATATGGTAAAGGATGCGGGTGATCTCATAACGAATGTCATCATTCTCTGCACTGCGTCCTGCATTTTGCAGCAGATTCACGGCTGGTGACCCAACCTGCATTAAGACATGCGTTAAATACGGTCGGATTATCAGGTCGGCGGGGTCTTCCATACGGATGATGAGATCAACTTTGGCCGCGTTTCCCAACGCCACCAGGGCCTGCATCACACAAGCCAGGGCTTGCTTGCGCATCGGTTCATTGAAGCCATAGACCTCGTATGTCACGGCTTCTTTCAAGTTTTGAATCAATGGTTTTACCGCTTTACTGCCGCAAGCCACACAGGCTTCGACATTGTGCAATGCGACATTGCAGTTAATCACCGACTCGATTTCATTACTGTTGCTGGTGATGCTATTCAGGGTTTGTGCCGCGTCAAAGCGTACCTGGTAATTGTAATTTTTCAGGGTGTGGGTTAATGCTGCAACTGCCTTTTCTCCCAGACTGATGCAGATACCAGAATCAGCGCGGACAATGCCATCTGCCTTGAATGTGTCACGAATTCGTTTTGCAATTGCAAAATAAGCCTGATCTTCTGGTGAATTGCTGGTCGGATGCCAATCAGCGAGCCGTTCCAGCAAATTCACGGCACGACGTTGATGACGTTCATCAGGTGATTTCAATAATTCCACAAGAGCCGGGATGGCTGCTACATTGATGGTGACAATTGTTTTTTGGAAGCGCTGAAAGATGGGAGAACCATCAGGTGCGTCTTTAAAGACGTCAATCAAAGTTGTGATTGCATCACCATTCGTATTTCGGAGCACACGCTCCAGATAATTTAAATTGATCTCAGTTTCACTCAGCTGATCCCTATCATAACCGGGCTGGTCAGGTTCCCAAATGGTTTCTTCAATCCATTGCTGGTAAGATGTAATGCATTGAGAAAAACAGGCCTGACCACCAATTTGATTGAGAGCCTCAGCAATATCACTCTTGAGTGGTTTTGAACTATAACGCAGTGTTTGCAGTAGAGGAGCAATGCTGCTTTCCTCTCCCAGTTGACCGGTCAGTGAAATTAAAATTTTAATAATAGCTGAATCTGTTGAAGTTAGAAGAGCATCATTGATAGGAGCAATTATGTCTCGGCCAAACGAAAGTAGCAATTGCGCAGCCCGCGATTGAACTTGAGACACAAGATTTGAAGGGATATCGGTCGGAGGAGCCGTAATCAGGGCAAGGATAGCGGGAGTTGACTCGGTTTTTAAATGTTCTAAGACACTGGCAATTTCTGTATATGCTGTTGTTTGACGGCGGCTCCAGAGATTTTTTTCGATCTGAAAGAGGAGAACGAGTTCTTCGAGGAGCGGAGGCAGAGCGGAGCTCTGACAGTTGATGCAATAGAAATACTTTTCGCGGGCACACCAGTATCGAGCTCCGATTTCATCCAGAGTTGGGGCCCATTCCAGCGTTGTTAGAGCCTGCGCGATCACCGCTGCCAATGTGCGATGCTCCGCTATATCTCGATCCTTGATATTTTGCAACTCGTCTAAAAGGCAGGAAATGGCGCTCGCGTCGCCCATTTTTCCTAAAAGGCGTGCGGCACGTTGTTTTAGCGCCGTATTTGTTCTTTGATCATTGAGGGTTCGACAGATTTCTGGGATGGGTGGGGGTTGAATTTGCATCAGTCCCTGTTCAGCAGCTGTAAAAATAGCCGGATCGTTGTGTCTAAAAGCGCGCAGCAAACCGCGTGCATTATTATTTTCTACCATTCGCTGCAAATCTTCAGGGGTGAGTTTCAAGATATGTTGAAACATTTATGTTTTTTCTTTCTCATAAATTCAAGTGATTGATGCCAAAAAGAAATTCATATGCTGTGTATTTCGCTCGAAATTGAATAACGAAAAACAGCATACTATAGTATATTCTATCTTAAAAAGCCTTTGCTCATGTCCATAAACCCAATGGTGGTTAAGGCAATCACATTTTGGGGAAGGTTTGTCCTTAAAGCAAAACGGGCTTGTTCGATTGCTTCGCTTGCACGATTGAACAGTTCCAAGCCTTATTCCGCGCTTCCGTCTCCGCTGATCTCACTGGGATTGATGTCCACAGCGGGGATGAAAGCGGCGTAGATATTCAAACCTTCCTGAACAAATGAAAGGTAGGTACGATGCGAATTGTCAAAACAGAGCTCTTCACCTAATTGGGAAACACCATACTCTTCTTCAGGGAAGGGAATCTCTCCTGCAATATATGGATAAAGCGGGATAGCACAGAAGACAGCCCTTCCACCCTTGCGATACTCGGTGAAATCACCAAATGCCAGATGAAGGTGAGTGATGGAAGTCCCCTTTTCTCCAATGACTGCGAAAGCTTCTCCAAAGCGCATATCCAGTGCAGTATTCTCAGAGACTGCGGGAGAATCGACATGCCCGAAGCCGATAAGAAATTCGCCGCTTTCGTAGGTAGGTTTGAGGTTATAGACCAGGTTTCCAAATTCTTCAGAGGAAGAATTTATTAAGTATTCTGGTGGTAAAACACAGGAGTAGCGGATAATTTTTTCTTTGCGGGGATAATAAAAATCAAAACCAGCGTGATTCTCAGAATAATAATTTCCAAAAGCAGGATCAATGTCTCGCAGACGAAGTGGTTCTTCACCATCAAAATTGACGATGCTGCCAGCATTGCGATCAAAATCAAAGAAATTCATCGGGATGAGTTCATCTATTACTGTTTCATCAAAGGGTAGCACGCAGGGGTAGGGAGAAAAGCCAATCGTGAATTCGGTGTGCTGCCCCATGGTCGGCAGATCAATATCACCGCTGCCCATGTATTGGGGAGAGAGGATGATATGACCATTTTCTAAGCTGCCGTGTATGGTGAAGGGATCGTTGAAGGTGTAATAAACATAGCGCCCGGGGCGGTAGTCCATTGTCAGCTTAATGACAGTGCGTTGTTCAAAAATAACTCGTGGAATTTGAAATATGATCTGCCCATTTTCATCTGGTGTCTTACAGATAATTCCATAGCAAAGCTTCACATGGTCTTCGGTGATGGATGGTTCAGGGAAAAATTTACTGTCGGCGTAATTCTCTACGTTATAGAGCCTCACGAGATTTTTATCTTGTTCTAAATCTCCCTGGACACCGTCAAGATTAAGGTCATGGAAGACATTAATGGTGAGATTTACAAGAGCACTGGTCTGGTTTGTTTCCCTTGAGGCCGCATCGTTGTCTGTAACGATCAATCGCCAGCTGTCATTGAATGTGCCGGGTGAAGCTGGAATTGATGAGTTCACCGTTGGCGTGATCATTGCAGCAAGCTTTCGAAATGCAATTGCCAGCAGCATGACAAATGAGATCGTGATCATTAATTGAAAAAAATAACTCCGTTGTTGGTTCGGGGTTTTCACGGGTTTTGACCTGCTTTCGAATTAAAAATTTTTAGCTGGAACTATCACCCATAAAGGGGTAATCGGGCGGGAGGAATAGTTATGATAGGAGGTAGTTGAATTAAGAAATTTGTCACGGCGTATGCTGTGATTTAAGTATACCTGTTTTCCTCCTCTTTTATTGACGATAAGGATTAGAAAATTCGTAAAAATTAGAGTAAGGTCACATGGTATCAAATTTCAACATCGATAATTTGGACCTGTCATTGAGCAATGGACTCTGCCATTTTCCAAACGAGCCCCCGTTACATGTGCGGTTGAGAATTATTTGATACGGAATATCTCAGGGTTGTCTTGCAGATATTCAACGGTTATTGAACTGCCTGTAGGCAGTGTTTTTGACATAGACTGGTTGACAGAGTGTTTGGCGTAATTTTTCTCATCATTATAGAGGTAGAGAAGATGATGAACTTTTTTACGGCCGAGAAAACCGCCATCCTGATAATGATCAACCCAGTTATCCAGAATTGTAGCTTTGAACGTTACCCCTTCACTATCCAGCAATCGGGCATTTTTTAGATGACGAAACTCGTCATAAGTGGAATAAAGAGATGCCAGTCCGCCGATCAGGAAAAAGATGACAAAGACCCAGCCGAATAAATTAATGGCTTCTCCGGTTTCTTTTTGTGAAAAGACCAGGTTGAGGGAAACGATCATTAAAAAGGTGCCGAAAGCGAAGTAAAAGAGAGAATATACTATCACCTGCCAGGTTGCTTTAATCGGCAGATGGTCATTGGATTCGTGGTTGGGCAGTTCAGGCTCTCCGTCCTCAGTTTCAGGGGAAGGTACATCCGTTTCATCGGCGGCCTGTGATGCAGCTTCGTCCTGCTCGCTTTTATCCTCGGGCTTAGATGCTGGTTCTGGGGACGGTTCTTGTTCAGCCTGAAATTCTGCTTCCAGTTGTGCTTTCAGCTCTTCGCGGGTTAATTCGCGCTCATTATCTTCTGACATTTCTCACCTCGTGGTTTTTACGGTCTGGCGTAAAGGAATGAATTATAAGGAATTATTAGTAACTATTATATATGATAATTACGTTTTGTGGTTTCAATGGGAGAGGTTTTTCAGGGCAACCTATTGTTGAATACGGGCGGAGCCCATTTGCGTCGAAAGATCAGTATATCGTATGGACGGAAAGCTTATATCGGCCGAAAGAGAATTACAACTCGTAAGTTTCACTGATCCTTCGATTCGTAAATCCTGTGGATTCTCTCACTCAGGATGATAAACCCTTTTCGTGTCTGGCCCCTTCGTCAAGCCCATAAACCGCGCCCTTCAGCACCTTCAACGAGAGCAGGGCGCATTTGAGACGCACGGGACCGAACTCAATCCCAATTAGCTCAAGCAGCTCTTCTTTCTCCATCGTTTTCACTTCATCCAGCGGTTTGCCGACGATATATTCCATCAGAATATCAGCGGAGGCGGTCGAAATGGCACAGCCTGAACCTTCGAATTTGGCATCCGTAATGATATTGTTTTCGTCCACGTCCACCATTACATGCAGATGGTCACCGCATAAGGGATTTTCATCTTCAAATTCAAAATCAACCGTGTCGAGCTCTCCTCGATGCAGGGGATTCTTATACCGTTCTACAATCATCTGTCGATAGAGATCATCCATCCCAATCTTCCTTTCCTAAGCAAACCAATCGATTGCTTTGTGTATGCCTTTCACAAGGATTTCTACATCCGCTTTTTCATTATAAATTGTAAAGCTGGCTCGAGTTGTGCCGTTCAAATTGAATTTTGTATGCAGCGGCATCGCACAATGATGGCCGGCACGTACCGCAGCTCCAACGCTGTCAAGCACCTGTGACACATCGTGGGGGTGAACCCCATCCACGACAAAGCTGACCACAGCCAGTTGGCGTCCTTTGCCCGGGCCAAAGATATGCACCCCTTCTATCTTGTCCAGTTCGTCAATGGCAAAATCAACAAGACGGCGGGAATGGCTTTCTATCAATGGCATGCTGAACTG
>CAZQSG010000077.1:7478-11651 GCA_964595925.1 uncultured Anaerolineaceae bacterium
AAAGATGCGGTGTGGCCTGTGCGCCATCAATCAGTGTTAATGCACCCGCATCATGCGCGGCTGAGATGATTTCTTCCACCGGATTGACCACCCCGAGTACATTCGAAACATGACTGACAGCTACCATCTTTGGGTTGCGGCTTTCAAGGAGTTGATAGAAAGCAGGCATGTCTAATTGGTAGCGGTCGGTAACGGGGATGAATTCGAGTTTAAACCCAATCTCAGCGGCCAGAATCTGCCACGGAACGAGATTCGCATGATGTTCAAGTTCTGTGAGCAGGACGACATCGCTGGCTTTGAGGTTGGCGCGCCCCCAGCTTTGCACAACGAGATTGATCGCTTCGGTGGCGTTGCGGGTAAAGATGATCTCTTTTGTGTTGGAAACGCCAATGAATTCTGCAATTTCTGTGCGCGCATCTTCATAGGCAGTGGTGGCTTCTTCAGCCAACGTATGCACGGCACGGTGAATGTTTGCGCGGTGCTGCTCTTCAAATTCCCGCATGGCATCCAATGCCTGACGCGGCATGACGGCTGTGGCAGCGCTGTCTAAATAAACGAGCGGCACGCCTGGGTGCACTTCACGCTGTAGGATTGGGAAATCAGCTTTTACTTTTTTTACATCAATCAGTCCCATTTGAAGTTACTCCTCGGTAAGTTTCTTCTGAATCATTATGCGGATTTCTTCCCGCATCTTTTCATCATTTATTTTATCAAGAATTTCTTCAAAGAAACCATTCACGATCAAATTGCGTGCTGTGGCTTCATCTACTCCACGCGATTTGAGATAGAACACGATTTCATCATCGATCTGGCTGATGGTGGCGCCATGTGAACAGCGAACGTCATCTGTCTTGATCTCCAATCCGGGGATAGCTTCTGCATGCGCGCGTTTATCCAGAATCAAACTGCGGCTGGTCTGATAACCATCTGTCTGTTTGGCGATAGGATCTACATAGATCATACCCTGCCATACGTTTTTGCTGTCGCCCATCAGGGCGGCTTTGAAGTTCAGATTACTGAATGTGTTTGGTGCAAGATGGTCTTGCTGGGTATCGAGATCAATATGCTGTCCGCTGTTAGTGATGGTGAGGCCGTCCACACGGGCTTCACTGCCTTTGCCGGACAGCGACACATCGATAAATGATTTGGTCAGTTTGCTGCCAAAGGCGAAATAGACCCAATCAAGGACGGCATCATTCCCGACACTGGCCTTTTCATGACTGAAGTACCAGCTTTCGCGGCCTAACTGCTGTTGTTCAACCAGACGAAAGTGGGCATTGTCTTCAAGATAAACCTCGACAGTACCGCTGTGCAGCGCAGAGGTCTGTCCACCTGCGTTGGTGTACCTCAGATGCAGGGTGGCGGATGCATTTTCTCCCACAATGACCAGTACCTGGCTGTTCTGGATGCTGCCGTCCTGCGCGATGAAAATAGTGGCTTCGAGGGGGGCATCTATAACGGTGTTGGGAGGGATGACGAGGACAAAACCACTCTGGGCATAGCCTGAGGCCAAAGCGCTGAATTTATCTGTGTCCGGTTGAACGAGTTTGTTTAATTTTTCATTGAGCAGTTCTGGCATTTGAAGCATGGCGTC
Source organism: uncultured Anaerolineaceae bacterium (assembly GCA_964595925.1). GTDB lineage: Bacteria > Chloroflexota > Anaerolineae > Anaerolineales > Anaerolineaceae > SpSt-1165. The sequence continues at coordinate 9,073 of CAZQSG010000077.1, forward strand.
TTTCAGTGTCAGGAAAGCAACACCCTCAGGGGCATTACTTAGTTCAATTTGTGTTTCTCCTGCCAGCGAAAGGGACGTCAGTGGGAGCTTGCTGATGTTGGTTTTGCGCCAGGCTTCATCTTTGTTGCCCGGGAAAACCAGTTGGTGAATGCTTTCTCGTGCCGCACGCTGACTGTCGAGGACGCTCTTTGGGGCATTCGCTACATTAAATTCACCCTGAAGATAAGGCTTTGACCGGGCTATTTCGCTGCTGATAAAATTAATTTTATTTTCTGTCATGGTCATTACCCCACCGAGCCTTCCATTTGTATTTGTATCAGACGGTTCATTTCGACCGCATATTCCATAGGAAGTTCCTTGACGAGGGGCTCTATGAAACCTGCGACGATCATGCTGATGGCTTCTTCTTCTGAGAGACCGCGGCTCATCAAATAGAAGAGCTGTGCTTCAGACACTTTCGAGACCGATGCCTCATGCGCGATGGAAACCTCACTGTTATTAATATTGATGTAAGGGTAGGTATCAGACTGTGATTCGGGGTCCAGAATGAGTGCATCACAGACCACGTTAGATTTCACATTCACCGCTTCCGGGTTGACAAAGACCAACCCGCGATAAGAAGAACGCCCGCCATTTTTTGAGATTGACTTGGCGGTGATTCTGCTGGAAGTATTTGGCGCCAGATGGATCATCTTGCCGCCGGCATCCTGAACCTGCCCGCTGCTGGCAAAAGCCATCGAAAGGATTTCACCATGCGCTCCTTCGCCTGCCAGAATGCAGGAAGGATATTTCATTGTAACCTGTGACCCCATATTGGAATCCACCCATTCCATCGTGCCGCCTTCGTGGACATAAGCACGCTGGGTAACGAGGTTGAAGACATTCTTCGACCAGTTCTGGATGGTGGAATAACGGACACGGGCGTTTTTCTTGACAACAATCTCGATAACACCGGAGTGGAAGGAGTTGGTCAAATAACGGGGGGCTGTGCAGCCCTCTACATAATGCACCTGTGAGCCTTCATCGGCAATAATCAGCGAACGTTCAAATTGCCCGATATCAGCAACATTCAAACGGAAATAAGCCTGCAAAGGCATTTCGACTTTTACACCCTTGGGGATATATACAAAGGAACCACCCGACCATACGGCACTGTTCAGCGCGGCGAACTTGTTATCGGTATAACTGACCACGGTGTTGAAATATTCACGGAAGAGGTCTGGATACTTCCGCAGGCCGTCCTCAATCGAGAGGAAGATCACCCCTTGCTCTTTGAGGTGCTCCTGAATGCTGTGATAAACCATCTCTGATTCGTACTGCGCCCCCACACCGCTCAGGAATTTCTGTTCTGCTTCCGGGATACCCAGTTTATCGAAGGTGTTTTTGATCTCGTCGGGAACATCATCCCAGTTTTCACTTATTCCCTTTGTGGGACGCACGTAGTAGTAAATCTCATTGAGATCCAATTTCGACAAATCAACTCCCCAGTTCGGCATGGGACGCCTCATGAAATGCCTGTAGGCTTTGAGACGAAAATCCAGCATCCAATCTGGTTCATCTTTCAACTCGGAAATTTGACGGATGACAGCTTCACTGAGGCCTTTCCGGGACTTGAACACATAATTGGATTCCGAATCTTTAAAGTCATATTGATCGAGATGATCGATATTTTCGACTAGTTTTCGTTCATCAATGGTTGTCATTTATGAACCTCCTCAGACCAACGCCGCGGCACGCTCTTCAAAGCCTTCATAACCGTTCGCTTCCAGTTCATGCGCCAGTTCTGAGCCGCCCGAAGCCACAATCTTGCCATTGATCATCACATGCACAAAGTCGGGGATGACATAGTCCAGAATACGCTGGTAATGCGTAATCATCAAGCAGCCGAAGTTATCACCGCGCAATGCATTCACACCATCGGCAACGATCCGAATGGCATCAATATCAAGACCGGAATCCGGTTCATCAAGGATGGCAAAAGTTGGTTTGAGGGTGAGCATTTGCAGCACTTCAACACGTTTCTTTTCACCTCCAGAGAAACCATCATTGAGATAGCGGCCGGCAAAACCGCTATTGATTTTGAGTTTTTCCATGTTGGCGATCAATAATTTGCGGAATTCGACGATAGAAATGCCCCTGTCATCAGGTTTTTCAGCGCGGCGATGAGCATTGATAGCTGTACGCAGAAAATTCGCAATCGAGACGCCTGGCACGGTTGAGGGATATTGAAAGGCAAGGAAGAGGCCCTTGAGAGCACGCTCGTTGGGTGCCATTTTCAACAGGTCTTCACCATCAAGGAGAATCTCTCCTTCGGTAACTAGATAGTCGGGGTGCCCCATCAGGGTGTATGCAAGGGTTGATTTCCCGGTTCCGTTGGGCCCCATGATGGCATGAACTTCACCTGTTTTCATCACCAGATTGAGGCCATTGATAATTTCTGTACCTTCAATTTCAACATGTAAATTTTGAATTTCTAATTGCGCCATAATTCTTGTTTCCTTCTGGTTTAGAGTTAGGAGTGCAACAGGGCACTCGACTTATATCCGAATAAATTATCGGATATATTATAACATACTGCC
>CAZQSG010000078.1:0-11389 GCA_964595925.1 uncultured Anaerolineaceae bacterium
AACTTGTCCCTGTGAAAAATAATTCCTACTTCGCACTTGCCAGGGCGCCCATCGGGTCCCACGGTGTCAGGTGGATCGGCTCGCTCTCGAGTTCTTTGAGAATTTCTTCCGGTACGAATTTTTTATCGACCACGACTTCATACATATATTCATTGAACCACTTATCGGTCATGATGAAGAAGCCTTTGTCGCCGTTCTTGTCATCCCACGAATTTTCGACGCGCCACTTGGTAGTCTTGCCGTCTTCATCCACATCCACACCGGTGAAGACCATGGCATGTGTCATCATACTCTGACCGTAATTGAGGCGGGTTGCTTTATCGGCGGTGAAGGTTTCACCATAGATGCTTTCATAATCATAGGTATCTTCGGCCATGATGCCGCGTGTACGTTCCAGCTCTTTGCCCACATCGCAGCCAAACCACACCGCATGATTGTCTTCGGTGATCTGGCGCATGGCGGCGTCTTTCATCACATCAATCTCTACATTGAGGTAGCGGATGATCTCGCCTTCAACAACATTGCCGAGGTAATCGACGGTGAAGAGACGGTTGTAGGGCTTGTCAGCGGTGGGTGCGTTGATCAAGCACACCATGCTGTCAAGATCAAGCCCGACATATTTATCGTAGAAAGCCTGCGGGGTCATTGTTCCGTCGCGGTGGAATTTGTCGTCTTTATCGTTCCACTGCCAGTAGAAATCAACGGGAGGCTGACCGAGATGCACGCACAGCATGCGGTAAATAGTGTTCATCATTGTTATCTTGCGTTCATGCAGGGCATCTGTTGTTTCGCCATTTTCGTTGCGCGTGCGCAGCTCCGCTGCATATTCCCGCAGTTTGGCGGTGATGGTGGCATCCATGACACGCGTGCTGGATGAAGACTCGGTCTCCGGCATTGCGCTCTGGGGAACGACGCCATATTTCTTGATGATGTTGACGAACATATCCCACTGTCCGCCGTCTTGAACAGGATTCGTGACCAGATGCATGATCAGGCGGCTGTCGGCGTTTTCATCGAGAGTTGCCAGAATGGATTCAAGGAAGTAGTTAGCCTTCTCAAACTTGTCCCAAAACATGGGGTAGTTCTGTGAGAATTCGAACGCTTCGATGTTCATCTTCTCCATGGCGTAGTAGCGGAAGGTGTTCAGACCAGCAAAGAGCCAGCAACGTCCGCTGCTCTTCTGAGCGGTAATTGGGTTACTCTTCAGCTTGTGCGAATAGGCATGATCGAGGCGGGTGACCATCTCACGGTTCACACCCACCTTGGTCAGGCTTTCCTGCGTTACGGCGTTCAGAACGGCTTTGTATTCAGGCTTGCTGTTGAAGTCTTTCGAAAAAGACTGGATATTATTCTGTGACATTGATTTTGGATTCATTTTTTCTTTGCTCCATCTAAAAGGGTTTTTCCTCATTATAAACGAGAAAATCGTTTATAAAAATTCTGATTAAATATAAAAGGAGTAATACATAACCAGATAGTTATATTGTTAAAAACCAATCTTGATCGACAGTCACTTCTTCCTTTTGTACCTTTTCTGTTTTTACACCAAGAGATAAATTCTTCAATAAATCAACTAACTGCTCACCATCAATCAAGTCAAGAGGAGGGGCTCCGTCTCTGGTTGCTTCAGTTAATGCTCCCTTTGTAAATGTCCCAGTCGTAATAAACAAACCCTTATCAGCGCGACCAGTCATTGCACCCCGAAAGTCTCGAATCTGACTGGAACTGACTGAACCCTTATAGCGCTTGCATTGGAAATAGACATGGAAACTCAATAATCCGCTCAAGCGCATGATACCTTTCCCGTCGATACCACCATCCCCTGTCTTTCCTGTAACTTCTACTTGGATGAATCCTGATTCACGGAGGATTCTTTGGGCTAGTCGTTCAAAAGCGTCAGGGGACATTTCAAGTAAGACTTCTTGTAAATCTTCTTGCCAGAGATTCTCAGGAGATACATTGTCTTCAAGAGAAATCTCTTTTTCCTCGATTTTTGAAGTACTCTTATCCAAAGATCTTACTTCATGAACTACTTTCTTTGGATTGACTTTACTTGTTTTTCGGCCGTTTGGGTTGAGTGCCCAAATACCTCGTGAAGAATTTTCTAACAAACCATACTTTTTCAAGTAGGTTCGAGTCCAAGATAAACGATATTCGAATTCGGTTTGTCCCCCTTTTTCTGGATTATGAATTACTTCAAGTTGTTCATCAGAGAGGTTTATAATTTTTGAGACCTCATCTGCAATTTCCTTGATTGTTCCCGAACCACCCAAATTTTTCAATCCTTGCAATAAAGGATTCATCATCGCATCAAATGTTGGTACTTCAACTGACATTTCTCACCTCTTGTATCAATACGTTGCCTATATCATAGTACAAAATGAAGAAATGTATAAAGCGCTTAGATTTTGTAATTCCCAAAGGGAAAGTCGAATTTCCACTAGAATTTTCTTTAAAAAAAAACAGAAAAAGCCCAAATTCTGGGCTTTTTCTCAGTATCAATAGATTGATTCGAACAACAGACTATTACGATAAGAATTTTTCACTGAGTATCATTCTTGGTATGCCCCCATAATCCCCGATAGGCAATCCAGGCAATTGCAAGGTAGGCTACGGTCTTGGGGATCATCAGCATTCCGATTAGAGGAATCTGGCGGGCGAACAAAATCACAGGGATATAAAAAGCAAACGATACCGTAATCATCCACCCAATCCATTTGAAAGTGGTGTCATCGGACTTGTAGGCATGGTGGAAAATGAGCCCGAGTAACCCGACTCCCTGAATCATTAAAGGAATGTTGCGATATAAACTCATGGGGTGAGGTGGAACGGAATTGCCCCATTCATTTCCCGGCAGGGCCATGAAAATAAGACGTACAACACCTGCCACCAGCAGCAGCGTTGGAAACCAGCTCTCTGACTGGTTATAGCGTGCCTTCCAAACAAGAACAAATAGCATGTAGAAAAAGGTTACTGTGTAAGAAGTAATCAACATTCCTAAACCTATTAAACTCATCGGAGTGCCCAAAATATTTGCTTCAGTGACCGACCCGCCGAGGAGAGTGGATAAAACTCTGAAACCAACATGACCGGTGTCGCCGGCTGCCAGCATAATGAACGCGAGGCGGATCAGATCAGCCACATGCCGGTCTTCTGGTTTGACGGATGCCATCGATTTGATCATCAGATACACGATTGACCATATAATGATCAGATAAAGGATATTGAAAATAGTTTCGAACCATGCGATTAAAGTTGGATTCATTGTTTCTTTGCTCCTTCAAGGAAATGATCAGTTAGTTTTTTGGCAAGAGCTGAATTTTCTAAGTTCATTTCTTCAGCCTTGCCGATAAAGTTGTTAATGATACCCAGAAAAACAAGAGTCAACATTTCCGGGTTGTCTTCTTTTAACTCTCCCTGGTTGATTCCAGACTTCATCAATGAAAAAAGAGGTCCAAACAATTCGTTGCGGAAGGCCTCCCTTATTTTTCTGGTGTTTTCAGTTTTTTTTAGTTTCTCCTGGTGTAATAAACTCATACTATTTTCATTCTGGAAGCTTTCCAGAATAGTTGAGGTAATACGCTGCAATCGTTCGTTTATTGTTCCCGGTTGTTCAATTACTTCTCGAAAACCACTTAGCTTGAACTTTAGAACCTGTACAAAGAGGTTTTCCTTATCATGGAAATAGTAATACAATGTGGGTTTGCTCAACTCACATTGTTGACAGATTTCGTCAACAGTAACACCGCGATACCCTTTTTGCTGGAACAAGCACCATCCTTCCTGGAGGATGCGTTCAGCATTCTCATGATCCAGGTGAAAATTTGAATCCATTTGCAACGGGGTTTTCATTTCAATCCTTATACTATATACTGATTAGTATATAGTATACTCAATAGTATATAGAAATGCAAGGATTTAAAGGGACATGGAAAAAAGGGGCCGAATCAAGCTAGTGTCGTTTACGTCGGTGGCGCCTGCGTCCGCTTGTTGGATCGTTGCCGGGGTCGTCTTTTTGAGAGGGCGCAGAAACTGGTTTTGCTGCTGAAGGCCTTGCCACTGTTGCGGCAGTCTCGCGGCGTGGGCGGATGGTGAACATCTTTGAGATTACCTGCATACGGATATCGCTCAATAGCTCGCGATACAGTTCGATAGCTTTGCTCTTATACACGACCAGCGGGTTACGTTGGGCATAAGATTCCATCCGTACGGATACACGCAAGGCCTCCATCTTGGTCAAATATTCGACCCATTCATCTGAGATCACACGCAGCAAGAGCCGGCGGTAAACCTCATTGACGAGATACCGTCCAAGGAAAGATTCAATTATTTTCTTATCTTCTTCTGAATACGTCTCCGCTAACAAGCTACGGTGAGCGACGAACCATTCTTCACCCAACTCGGCACGCAATTTGGTGCGTCGTTTACCATCCATCAGTTCGAGGGTGGCCTGACCCTGTACGTACTGCTGCCATTCTAATTCCCCCCAGATTTTTTGTTGTATGCTGAGGGCGTTTTTGAGATGATTGATGATTCGCCGTGTGAGGCTTTCGACATCGCTGCGGGCAATCATTTGTGCGCCATAATGAGCGTAGTGCATGCGGATATAGTGTTTGCTGGTACGGCGGTGGCTGCGTTGATCAAAGACCTGTCGCTGACCGCTGCTCATTGCTCTTAGATATTCGATGATGCCTGGGTTCGTAAAAGATTCGTCAGCCAACTTGCCAAAAATATCCTGAATATCACGTGCAATAGCGCCTTTCTCACCGAGGAGCTGGGTTGAGCGCCGGGTGAGCTGGTCGACAGCTTTTTCATAGATTTCATTTGCAGCATCATCAAACTCTTTTTCTGCCAGATCGCTTTGCGTTAGATCGAGGGGTTCTCCCAGACGGCGGGCAACAGCACCCAAAAGACGCCGCAAACCAATAGAGGTCAGTGATGATTGCACCTGATTCACAAGGAGTTCTTCCAATTCTTCAGGATCATCGTGTAATTGCTGGGTTTGGGAATTCGTCAACCGCAGTGGAGTGCGCATCAATTCCTGCAACTCACTCAACAGGTTTGTGCCTGTGATGGTATCAATATCTTCGCGGTCTTCTACCGACTCAAGGAACATGCTCAAATTATCGAGACGTTCTTCGGATTGAAATTCATAACGGCTCACAGCATCTGTCGTCAATTGCAAAATGCTTCTGGCAACATGTTCTTGTTCAGTTTTCAGTGTTTCTTCTGCAATCTCCAACAGCACTTGTTTGAGGTTGTTGAAATTTTTTCCATTTTGATTCAGCTCTTCCTGGACACGGTCCAGCAGCAGGCTCAAGCCAAAGGATGGGTGGATGGTCTTGCCATAGGCCAGTGTAGGTTGAATTTGTTCGAGGAACGAGAGCAAACGCCAGGGCCCTTCTTCATCCTCCAGCCCTTGAGGGATTCGTTGTTCCATTTCAGATTGCAGCATGACAACCACATCTTCGGTGAGGTCATCTTTTTCAAAGACGCGGTCACGCTGATTATAAATACGTTCACGCTGGGCATTGAGCACGTCGTCATATTCCAGAAGGTGTTCACGCATATCGAAGTTGGCGCCTTCTACCCGTTCTTGTGATTGCTCCACCAGGCGGCCTACCAGGCCGATTTCCATTGGAATGCTTTCATCAACTTTCATTCGGGCAAAGACTGCTTCAGCCTGCGAGCCGCCGAAAATACGCATGAGATCATCTTCGAAGGAAAGGTAAAAGCGAGAAGACCCGGGGTCTCCCTGACGGGCAGCGCGGCCGCGCAGCTGATTATCAATACGGCGTGCTTCGTGACGCTCAGAGCCAATCACATGCAACCCGCCTAATTCACGCACACGGTCATCGCCTTCCATTGATTCGAGGAAGAATTCAGCCGATTCTTTGTAGATTCCATACTCCTCAGGAGGCATCTGGCGTAGTGTTGCGCGCATTTCGTCATGCGTCATCTCATACACTTCTTTTACGCCTGTTTTTCGTAACAACTTGACAACATCTGCGTGGACATTTTCGGGGATCTCACCACCCAGCTTGATGTCGACACCACGACCCGCCATATTGGTGGCAATGGTCACCGCACCATAAGCGCCAGCACGGGCGATCACGAGACCTTCCTGATCGTGTTTGCGGGCATTGAGTACCTGGTTCGGCACACCGCCTTCGATCAGTTTTCGCAGTCGCGGACGATGTTCTTCCTGCAAATTCAGGACTTCAAGCAAGGCACTCAGGTTGTTTTCTTCGGAGGGGTTGTTCGATATATTAAGTTTGCGTGCCATTTCGCGCAGTTCGCGTTGTTGAATTTCAGCAAGAGGCCGGTTGAAAGGCTGCAATTCAGGTTCAATACGGTCAATCATTGTGACATTGTTGGCTTTCATCCAGGCTGAACGGATACTTAAAATCTGCATCAATTTACGTACGTTGTCGGGACGCAGGAGCACTGCCAGCCGATCAGAGTGTTCGACCGAAGTGGTGCCAACCAGAATCGGACGCCCCATCACATGGAATTGAATAATCTCCTGCATGATGGCACGCAGTTTTGCTTCTTTTGTGCGGTAAACAATGTCGGTGTAGTCTTTACGTTTGAAAAAGACAGGTTTATTTTCAGGATCATTTTTTAGTTTGTAATAGGTATATTTGTAACCGTATTCATCTTTGTCCTGTGCGATTTCCAACTCTGAATCTGCCTTTCTGGTTTCATATTCAAGATTAGAAGGCAGTGGCAATACCCCGATGCTGTAGATTTTATCGAATTCTTCTTCTTCTGTTACTGCTGTACCGGTCATGCCGGATAGTTTATCATACATGCGGAAGTAGTTCTGCAGGGTGATGGTGGCGAAGGTGGCGTTTTCCGGCTCGATCTGTACGCCTTCTTTTGCTTCAACCGCCTGATGGAGTCCTTGCGACCAGCGGCGTCCGGGCATAAGCCGCCCGGTGAATTCATCGATGATGATCACTTTACCGCCCTGCACGAGGTAATCTTTATTGCGTTTAAAGAGGAAATGGGCGCGCATTGACTGCTCTAGAAAACCCAGCATACGCGCCTGTTCGGGGGTAATATCTTCTGGTCGTTCAGGATCACCGAGTGACATATTGAGAAGCTCTTCAATACGCGCTTCTCCCAGTTCTGTCAGGGTGATTGTATTATCTTTTTCGTTGATTTCATAAAATTCAGGGTTGCCTCGCAGCTGGCGCACCACCAGGTCTACTTCTGCATAATATTCGGTGCCTTGCTGTGAAGCACCAGAGATAATTAATGGGGTGCGTGCCTCATCAATGAGGACATTGTCGACCTCATCAATCACTGCGTAATGATGTCCGCGCTGGACACGGGCATCTAGGGACATTGTCAGGTTGTCACGCAGGTAGTCGAAACCAAATTCGGCATTCGTTCCGTAGGTGACATCCGCCTGATAGGCTTCTTTGCGGGGAACCATCACCAGTTGATGCTGGTTTTCTTGTGATGAAGTTTTGTTGAGATCAATCAGGAAAGCTTTGCGGCCGTTTTCGGTGCGGGATGCCATCTGGAGTACGCCGACTGACAGGCCGAGGTAGTTATAAACCTGGGCCATAAGGCGCGCCTGCGTTCGGGCAAGGAAGTCATTGACCGTGATCAGGTGAATTCCTTTGTCTTCGAGTGCGTTCAGGTAGATGGGCAGCGTGGCGACGAGGGTTTTCCCCTCGCCGGTGAGCATTTCGATAATCTCTCCATGATGAAGTGCCTGTCCGCCGATGAGCTGAATGTCGTAATGACGCAGACCAAGCGTTCGCTTGCTTGCCTCGCGCACGGTGGCAAAAGCCTCTGGCAGCAGGTCATCCAGCGTTTCGCCGTCTTTCAGTCGCTGACGGAATTCAGCCGTCTTGGCTTTGATTTCTTCTTCAGTGAGGGCTTCATATTCTGCTTCTAATGCGTTGATCTGTTGTGCCACTTCCGCCAGTTCTTTGATCTCTTCTTCTACTGGGTCACCAAAGAGTACTTTGGATAGTTTTTTAAACATATTTCTTCAATTTCCTCGGTTTGATTATTCTTATGTAATTTCACATAAGAATTGTTTTTAAATTTTTAGGCAGTATCGATTATAGCATAGCGGCACAGGCTCACTGCCTATTAAAAATATAGGAGGAATGTTAGAAATAGGGTGGTAAGGCATTCACCAGGGGGAGACTTCGTTCGAAAAATAAGGCCGAAAAGCAGGGAAGAATTTGTGAAGTTATTTAACTGGTGATGGCCTTAATTATTCAAGAGAAAACAGGAATTAAGAAATCTCCGGCCGGGCTAACGGCCGCAAAGACTCATTAACTTCGCCGGAGGTTTACTTGATAAATTCAGTTCAGATTATTCTAATCCGCCCCGCAGGAGCATGACATCGACTACACGTTTTATGCCGTGAAGATAGGCTGACAGACGACCATCAATCTGATATTTTTCTATACCTTCCCAAACAGCATCAAAGGCATCACCCATCAGCGCTTCCAGCCGTGAGATGACTGTCTCATGGGTCCAATAATCACCTTGTATATTCTGCACCCATTCATAATATGAGACTGCCACGCCACCCGCATTTGCGAGCACATCAGGCATGAAGAGAATTCCACGTTCATGTAGAATGGAATCAGCTTCAGGAGTGAGAGGTCCATTGGCCAACTCTATAATCACTGATGCTTTAATTTGATTTGCATTATGTTCAGTAATAACCTCTTCGAGGGCGGCAGGAGCAAGCACATCCACGTCCAGCTCCAGCAATTCTTTATTGGTGATCTGGACGCCAACACTGCCGGCTTTGGTATCAAGGAAGTGAATCACTGAACCACACTCTTTTTTACAGGCCAATACGTCATCAGGGTTAAGTCCGTTTTTGAAGTAAATACCGCCTTTTGAATCTGAAACTGCAACGATAGTATAGCCGCGTTGATGGGCATGCTTTGCGAACCAGGTGCCGGCATTGCCATAGCCCTGCACTGCAATGCGCATGTCAGACTTCTTTTCAAAATCAAGTTTCTCAAAGAGCTTTTCGAGAACGAAAATTCCGCCCAACCCAGTGGCCTCACCACGCCCTTCGCTGCCACCCATATTTAGCGGTTTGCCTGTATACGTTGCCAGCGGATTCTCTGAATAACCGCCTTTTTGTTTATGAATCTTCTGATATTCATCAACCATCCATGTCATAATCTGACCGGTGGTATTTACATCTGGGGCAGGAACATCGATCCAGGGACCGATCTTGTCGCTTAGAAAGGCTGAATAAGCACGGCTGAGGCGCTCCAACTCTTTTTTACTGAGGAGATGCGGGTCAACAATGACACCGCCTTTGCCGCCGCCAAAGGGAATGCCTACCACTGCGCATTTCCAGGTCATCCACATAGAAAGTGCCTTGACCTCTGCCTCTGAAACATTCTGATGAAAACGAATGCCACCTTTGTATGGGCCGCGGGCATTGTTGTGCTCAGAGCGAAATGCCTGAAATTCTTTGATTGAGCCATCGTCCATCGCTACCTTCAGTTTGGTGCGGTATATCTGATCGGGAACCTTCAGTCGATTGATGATTTGTTGAAACTCATCTGCAGAATCAGTATATTCATGGGCTAACGATGCTGCGGCACGCTCCAGTTGAATAAGTGCATGATCAAAGGGGGTAGACATAGAAGAACTCCTTTAAAATAATTTTGGGTAAAATGAAAGACAGGCTAGCGTCATATCAATAAACGCTAACGTAGCCACAAATTTGTGTCTCGTTAGTATGAACTCTCACAGCATCCGTTAATGATGGCTGGAGTTTTCTAAATTCGTTTTTTTTGATATAGTGGGAGAATCCGGTTGATCTGAAAATCACACGAAGGTGTGGTCTGAACAACCAGTGACACCAATTTTACATGATTTTTGTGTTTTTGTCATGAGTAGGGTTCATTTTTGGGACAGTCGTTCTGCGCCCCAGGCCTTGTGGGTTTTAGGGATGGGCTTGATCTCGTCTTCTGGACGACGTATCAGCTTCAACGCTTCTGTTGGACAGGTGTGAACGCAGACCCCGCAGCCCATACAGCGCTGCTCATTCACCACAATAGTTTCTTCCAGCGTGAGGGCGTTGAACGAGCATGCTTCCATGCAGGCGCCGCAGGCGATGCACAGGCTTTCATCGACATGGACCACAAAGGCGGAACGTGCCATCACGTTGGCAATCCCCAAATCGGCCATGCCGCGCAGGAAGCCGCAGGAACAGGTGCAGCAATTACAGATGTAGTAATTACCTTCCTGTGTGTTGCTGACCGAATGAACCAGACCCACCTCAGAGCATTGTTTCAAAATTTCGAGCGTCTCATTACGGGTAATAGCGCGCATTCCATTACTATTGGTGAAGCTGTTTTCAACGGGGCTCATAATCAGACATACTTCCATCGGATGGTCACAGGGATCACCAATGAGTTCTTTTTGCTTGCGGCAGATACAATCCTGAACCGCATACGATTTGGCACGGTCAACGATTTCAATCACACTTTCGTAGGGCTGCACCTCAATATTATTCTCGATTGTTTCATGGACGGGGATAATGCGGTGGGCTTTTGGCTCCAGATGCAGGAGATCGCCGAATGCCTGCTGGTAATAATTTTCGAAAAGCACAGCCAATTCCGCTGTCAGTGTGGAGGCCTGCGCTTCATAAAAGCCAACCACAAAAGGCTCCAACGCAAACCCACTTCCATTGGCACCACGTCCAAAACGGATCAGGCCGCGTTTTGTAAGGCCTTTCAAGATCGGCATCGTTTCTTTTCTATCCCGACCGATGCGTGTTAACAAGTCCTTCATGTTTTCCAATTCAGGCTTGAGCTGGGAGGTGAGCAGTGCTTCTTCGGGGGTGAAGAGATATTCCAGCAGGCGCAGTTCGCTGCCGTCTTCGGTGGGTGGAAAGCCCTGCGGCAGAGCGTTTAGTTTTTTGGCAAGTTCGCGGTAGACTGTTTCTGTCATGGTGGGGTTCCTCCGCAATGATTATACCCCGGTGTTTTTCGGGGGTTGGAGGTCAAGTGTGAGGTTATTCACCCTGTGTGTGCAGCATGACCTGATAGGCTGAAGCATGTTGTTTTAACGCTTCCACTACTTCTTTCGGAGGAAGCTCCAAAGCAAGGTTTTGCCCATCTGGCGATTCAAGAGCACGATTGAACCAGAAGACAGACTCTCCCACAGCCATCTTTGAAATTTCTGCTTTAACTTCATCAAATCCCATAGGATTTGCCAGAATTTCATCCACTGATTTAATTCTATTTGTGCCAACCAGGATTGAATAGAACCATTCACCCGTTTCGTCCTGCCAGCTATAAAGCTCCATTCCTTTAAAAGCGGGATTCGCTTCCCGCTCTACAGTACTGGCTTCTGCGTGGCAACCAGCCGATAGAAG
>CAZQSG010000079.1:0-11337 GCA_964595925.1 uncultured Anaerolineaceae bacterium
TTTATCCCTGTACACCCGCCATTAAGAGGCCAAGTTTTTCTGGGGTGGCTTGTTCGCGATCTATTACACCCATGATTTTTCCCTCAAAAATCACAGCAATCCGATCTGACAATACCAGAATTTCATCCAGGTCTTCAGAAATCAATAGCGTTGCGGTGCCTTCTTCTCTTTGCTCTAATAATCGCAAATGAACGTATTCTGTCGCGCCAATATCCAACCCGCGTGTGGGCTGGGCTGCAATCAGTGTGCGTGGTTTCCGCGCGAGTTCTCTTGCCAGAACCAATTTCTGGATGTTTCCCCCTGATAAAATTTTAACCATGGTATCTTGAGAAGGTGTCTTTACATTAAAACTTTTAATCAATTTTTCAGAATGAATGGAAATTGCTTTCAAATTAAGAAACCCTTTACTGGCATAAGGTTCCTGACTGTGCTCACGCAAAATTAGATTTTCCGCCACGGTGAACTCTTTAATCATTCCATCACGCATGCGCTCTTCGGGAATGTATGACAGGCTTTTATGGATCAACTCTTTTGGGGATTTGCCAGTTACATCTTCGCCTTCCAATAGAATCTGTCCCTTTGAAATTGATCGAAGACCGGTGATCACTTCAGCCAGTTCTTTTTGCCCGTTACCAGACACGCCAGCCACACCCAAAATCTCCCCAGTGTGGACTTCAAGGTTTACATCTTTCAAGGCGAGAGTACCGCGATCGCTTTGAGCGCAGATATCTTTGAGCACAAGTCGTGTTTCCTTTGAGTTAATCGTTACTCGCTCTTTTTTCAATCCCACCTCGCGACCAACCATCATTTTTGCCAACTTACTTTTTGTTGCTCCCTGTGCGGGAATGGTTCCTATCATGTTCCCATCTCGAAGTACTGAAATGCGATGGCTGATGTCAAGCACTTCGTGTAGTTTATGAGAAATGAAAATCAAAGCGTGCCCATCACAGACCATTTGACGCATAGTAACAAAGAAGTCATCTACCTCTTGGGGGGTGAGTACTGCGGTAGGTTCATCCAAAATCAATAACGCTGCCCCCCGGTATAATGCTTTGATTATTTCGACGCGCTGCTGCTGACCTACAGCAAGCTGCCACACATATGCATCAGGGTCAACCTGTAAACCGTATATCTCTGTTAATTCTAGAATACGAGAAGAGACCTTATCCAGGTCTGTGAGCGGCCACCTGGAAGAAGGCAATCCCAGGGCAACATTTTCAGCAACGGTTAATGATTCAACCAGCATAAAATGTTGATGGATCATTCCAATACCCAGTTTAATCGAATCAACAGGCGATTCAATTTTTACTTGCTCTCCATCAAGTATTATCTGGCCCTCTTCAGGCTGATACATACCGTACAGAATTTTCATCAAGGTGCTCTTGCCGGCCCCGTTTTCGCCGAGGAGGGCATGCACCTCACCTGCGTGAACGTCAAAATTAACCTTATTGTTTGCGAGTACTCCAGGGAAACGTTTGGTGATATTGATCATTTTAAGATGTGAAATTTTTCTATGTCCAGTAGGCAATAGTTCGTTTACTGTCATGTCCGGTTACATCCTTGGATAATTTTGACGAAGTTAATAATTGAATATAGGTGTGGAAATGGGGGGCAGATCAGACTGCCCCCCTGGGAACAAGATTTAGGGGAAAATTGTGATTGAGCCGTCGACGATGCCATCAATGGCTGCTTCAGCCGCGTCTTTGACATCACCAGGTAAGGCATATTCATCATTGATTTCCATTTCGAGACCACCGTTAGCAAGCGTGAGTTCGAAAGATTGACCACCATACGTGCCATCTTCAATCAATTCGAGCATCTCTTTAAGGACGACTTCCCAGTGATAGACCTGGTTAGCCACAACAATACTGGGAGCCAGTGAGGTTTGGCTGGACTGGGTACCAAACCATAGTACGCCTTCACCTTCAGCGACGCCGATCGCGCCTACAACCATCTGGGCAGTTCCTGTCAGAACATCTGCTCCAGCACCAATATGGGTCTGAGCAGCCTCAGAAGCCAAAGCCACATCGGAGAATGAACCGATCCAGTTTGTATTAACTTTGGCATCTGCATTAGTGGCAGCAACGCCTGCGGCGAAGCCATCCACATACAATTTAGCATCTCCGGTCTCGATTGGGCCAACAACACCGATGACACCGCTCTCAGACAGTAGGGCAGCCATAACGCCGCTGACATAACCACCTTCTTCTGAACGTGCTTCATAAGCAAATATATTTGGCAAACCAAATGTGTCTACAGTGGTACCCCAGGCAAAGCTAGTCTCTGGGAAATCTGGAGCGATTTCCTGCAATGAACTTCCGTACTGCGAGCCATGAGCAATAACCAGGTCATAGCCTTCGCTGGCATAGTCACGGATAGCGGCAGCTGCATCGTCAACTACAAACATGCCTTCCGAGTAAACGATCTCAAAATTTTCAGCCCCACGTTCTGCTTGAATAGTCATGAGGGCATCATACATGCTTTGGCTGAAGGCCAGGTCGGTGATGGCGCTGGGCATTACAACTGCCACTCGGAACTTTTCGGATGATCCAGCAGATCCATCACCACAGGCGGTTAAGAAAATAGCTGCTAACAACAATATGATTAAGACTTTTTGTAATTTTTTCATTTTTTCCTCTCTAACCTGAATGATTAAAATTATGTGATATTTATTTTTGCAGGTAAATATTTTTTCTAATCAGGCTTCACCTCCTTAGTGATCCTAATGACCTCTCTCAAATGATTTTGTTAGAGCTGAGGGTGGTCGAACACGCTGTACTGTAATGATCAGAGCAAGAATTGTAAGTACATAAGGCATCATCACCGCAAAATCTGCAGGGATGGGAATATTCAAAACCTGAACCCAAAGCTGCAGTGAGTTCACCATTGAAAACAATAAAGCACCGCCCATCACCATCCAGGGACGCCATCCTCCAAAGTAAACCAGAGCAACAGCAATAAATCCTAATCCACTGGTCATATTTTGTTGAAATACATTCAACAGTGCGATGGACAATGAGGCGCCTGCAATCCCAGACATGATTCCCCCAAAAGCAACGGCCAGGTAGCGCACCTTACTCACACTCACTCCGAGGGAGTCAGCTGCCTCGGGCGAATCACCAACAGCCTTGATTTTTAACCCTAAGGTGGTTTTGTTTAATACAAACCATGCTACGAAAACCATGAAATATCCGCCATAGACAAGGATATTGTGATTGAAGAAAATCTCTCCAATAATAGGAATATCGCTTAACCATGGAATATATATAGGTCTGAAACCGTTTACTGTTTCAACAGTCCCCAGCAATTTTTGAAAAAGAAGGTCGCTCATTCCCAAACCAAACAAATAGAAACCGATCCCGCTAATTCCCTGTTTGGCCTGCAAATTGATGCTGACAAAAGCCATTGCAAGTCCCATCAGCAATCCTGTAATCATCGCTGCCAGCATCCCGAGCCACAAATTCCCTGTGGTGAATGAAACATAGAAGGCTGCGAAGGCGCCTAACAACATCTGTCCTTCTACGCCCAGATTTAATACGCCGCTTCTTTGGCCTATTGTTTCTCCAATCGAAGCATATAAATATGGTGTAGCCAGGCGTATTCCTGAAGCTAAAATCCCGACCAGTACAGCTTTAGTAAATAATTCTTCAATCATGAATTAGCCTCCCCTTCTGCTGCCGGGTTATTAATGTCTGCAGGTGGATTTTCTATCTCTTTTACAATTGTTGTTTCTGTCAAACGTTTTTGTTCTCTAGCGTGGCGCCATTTTTCGCTGCTAACCACAAAAACAACCACCAACCCATTTAGCATAGTGATTAGCGCAGTGGGAACCTGCATAACCCTCTGTAATTTATTCGCCCCCACCAGTAATGCGCCAAACAAGAATGATGCTGGGATTGTACCCAGAGGGTGTAATTGTCCAAAGAGCGCTGCCACAATTCCATTGAATCCTGCATTGCCGGTAAATCCAGTAGCCGAACCATCGGTAATCATGCGATGGCTTATCCCAAACACTTGAATAGCGCCAGCTAAACCAGCAAAAGCACCGCTGAGGAGTAAGGCTAATACAATCTGTTTCTTCACATCCATGCCTGCATAACGAGATGCATCCGGATTCTGACCTACGGCACGGATACGGTAGCCGGTTGTAGTTCGCCAGAGTAAAATGTAGACTAAGAATGCCAGCACAATTGCAATCAAAGCACCAAGATGCAAACGGGTGGGCACCAGACGAGGGAGATCGAATGCCTGGGCTAAACGGGCTGTCTGGGGAATTTGGGATGCCTTAGCTGATTGTATTGGATCAATCATTGGACCACTGAGCAGAAAGTTCATCAACTGCACTGCAATAGCGTTCATCATAATTGTGCTTAGAAGTTCACTTACATTGAAATAGGCTTTTAGTGCCCCCGATATACCACCCCAAACTGCCCCACCTAAAAAACCTGTAAACATAGCCAGAGGGATCATCAAAATTCCAGGCCATTCGGGGAAAGCCAGACCAAGTGCGGTAGCAAGTAGAGCGCCGATGATCATCTGTCCTTCGCCGCCAAGGTTAATTACATTTCCACGGAAAGAAATACAGATTCCCAGGCCGACCAGCAACAATGGGGTTGCTTTTACTATTGTGTCTGCCAGCGAGTTGGTACTACCGAATGCACCATCAATGAGAGCGCCAAAAGCTTTAAAAGGATTTGCCCCCAGGATGATCAACATTACAGCGCCAATCGACAATGCTGCCAGAGCTGCTAAGACCGGTATTAATGCATCAATCAGTTTTGCTACCGACTCAGATCGAAACCATTTTCCCATTGATTGACCTTTCAAAAAACAACTTTGGTTTATTAAATAATATCCACAATTTCCAGTATTTCAATACCATTAACGGTTTTTCCGTTTTGATTTTGGAATTTCAAGAAGATAACCCTATTCTTTTAAATGAATAACCCACAGCGAGGGCGTGGGAAAGGTTTTGTTCAAAGAGGAACATACAAGCTTGAAGTTTTCGGATTGAACACTGGTTTCTGGCGCCATACGGGCGTGCTGCTTCACTGGAGAAGATGTTGCCATCAATTGATGAGGAACAACCGTTCCAAGAAGTATTTCCTGCTGATGATGTTCTACTAAATTTGGCTCAGGAATATTCATAATGTCTGCAACTGTCTTTATAGGTAAATGGCGCTCTTGATGAAATTCAAGAAACATTAAGTTCCCCCCGCAAGTATCCTCGCTGTCACTGGTAGTTGTACCAGGATTAGCAAAGGCACCTCAACACCGGTTGAGTAATGGAAAGAGTCACATATGTTTATTACTGGCGGGCGGATATGCGGCACTTATCGAAGAAATTTACTTCTACGCCGTAGTAAACATGGTTGATTTGCTACGACCACCTATCCAATGTTCCCATTGTAGCACATTTTTTTCTTTGGAAATAATCTCAAGACTGAAATAGTTAGTGGAATTATTACCTACATAGCACTCTTGTTGAATGATCTCATCGGGAGCAAGAAAATTTGGACATTCTCTTGGTTTCACCTGCGAATTATATTGTTGCGCAAACTTATAAACGAGTGTAGAATTTTAAACAAGTGCAGAGCTTTTTTCCTTTGATTGAGGTCTTCATGCAAGCAGAATTGAAAAATGACATAAAAAAGAATTATCAAATTAAAAAATTTAGCTGGTATGGCTTATTAAAAAATTTAAGATTTTTTGAACCCTATTTGTTGATTTATCTGCTGGCAGATGGAATCACCTATACACAGATAGGCCTCCTAATGGCCATCCGAGAGGTCATTATTTATGTTTTCGAAATCCCTTCTGGGGTGCTCGCGGATAAATTTGGCAAAAAGAAAGAAATGCTGCTATGCTTTTCTTTTTATATCGTCTCCTTTGTTTTTTTCTTCTTGCAAGCCGGATTTGGGTTTTACGTGGTAGCTATGGTCTTCTATGGCCTTGGCGATGCGTTCCGAACTGGCACTCATAAAGCCATGATTATGCAATATCTTCAGCAGCAAAAGTGGGGAGAATATAAAAGTTTCGTTTACGGCCGGACTCGTTCGTTCTCATTGATCGGTTCAGCTATTTCATCGATATTTTCTGTATTATTGGTACTGTATCTACCTGGTTTAAGATGGATTTTTCTGGTCTGTATTCTCCCTTATCTTGCCGATTTTCTGTTAATTCTCAGTTACCCAAAAAACCTGGATCGTACAGAGGATGGAAAAGTGCGTTTCAATTTAAAAATGTTTTACTCAGAAACCTGGCTAAGCCTGAAAGCTGCATTTTCAGAAAAAACGCTGCGAAAAACGTTGCTTAACTCATCATCTTTTCAGGGAACAGTAAAAACTATCAAAGATTATGTGCAGCCCCTGTTGGTCAGCACGCTAGCGGTTGGATTTATCATTTCAGAAGTTTCAGAAGACAAAACCATCAAAATTATTTTAGGTTTGTTTTATTGCATAATGAATTTGCTCAATTCAGCTGCCAGTAGAAACGCGTACCGTTTTTCGGATCGCTTTGGTGATAGACGCATTATTAACATCACCTTTATTTTGCTGAGTGCAGCGATCTTCTTTACGGGGTTGGCATCGCTGGCCAATCTGTCGATTTTGATTATGATTTTATTCATCTTGATTAACACCGCTAATAATATTCGTCGTCCCATTTTGATTGGAAATTTGTCAGATAAAATCAAGGCAAACCAACGTGCATCGGTGCTGTCGATTGAGAGCCAGATAACCAGCTTTTATACTGCTGCTGGTGCATTTCTAATTGGCTATTCTATCGATAGAATAGGATTAAGTTATACTTTTCTGATCCTCGGAGTTTTGCTGGGGCTATTGCAAATTGTTGTTTCTCTTAAAGGTGACGAGGGCGAACAGGCGGTATAATGAAGGCGGACATCACATCTCTTCATGATCAGAAAAGGATTAAATAATGATTCGTGTTCTTGGAATAATACCTGCTCGAGGGGGTTCTAAGGGAGTTAAGAATAAGAATATTAGAAGGATTGCTGGTGAACCATTAATTCAATATGCCATCAATGCTTGTAAAGCCAGCAAGAAATTAACCCAATTTGTAGTATCAACGGACTCAAAACAAATTAGAGAAATTGCTGACAAAGCTGGATGCGTCGTAATTGATCGTCCAGACGCTTTGTCAACGGATACAAGCTCAGTGGTAGATGCCGCATTGCATACTCTCAGTATTGTTGAAGAATCTGGCAATCATTTTGATGCGATACTGTTAATTCAACCTACTTCACCAATTCGAACCGGTGAAGATTTAGATAAGGTAATAGGAATTCTTGAAACCTCTCCTGAAGTTGATGCAGTAGTTAGTGTGGTGAAGGTGGAAGATGCTCATCCTGCCCGGATGTACCTAAAAGATAAAAGTAATTTGTTGACTAGTTTTTTGCCTGAATATGAGAGCACACGAAGGCAAGATCTACCACCTGTTTTTCATCGCAATGGTTCGATTTATCTGGTTAGAAGAGAACCACTGGTAACAGATCGAACTTTTATGCCGCAAAAAAAAGCCGGATATGTAATGGATTCTGAACATATGGTAAATATTGACACTGAAAGGGATGTGGTAATTGCGGAAATTATTGTACAGGAATGGAAGGATTCGCAATCGAAAACATGAAATATAAATTACTGCTAACGGAGCCGGAAGGATTCAGTCAAGATGCACGTGAAATACTGGATAGTTTCTGCGATGTTAAGGCAGAGTATAGCACATATGAAGAACTCCTCGAAAAAATTAAAAATTTTGATATTCTTTTCGTTCGTTTAGGTATTCATTTTGATCGGGCATTACTTAGCAAAGGGAAATGGTTAAAGTATCTGGTCAGTCCAACTACTGGTCTGGATCATATAGATTTGCAAGCGGCTAAAGGTTTTGGAATAGAAGTTCTAAGTTTAAAAGGAGAAACTGAATTTTTAAAAGAAGTCTTAGCTACCGCTGAACTGACCTGGGGGCTTTTGCTAAGTCTGGTGAGGTACATTCCCAGCGCGTTTGAAGATGTGAAGGCAGGGGATTGGGATCGCGATTCTTTTAAAGGAAATGAACTATCAAGAAAGCGATTGGGAATATTGGGGCTAGGAAGGCTGGGAGAAATCGTCGCCCGATATGGGACTGCTTTTGGAATGGAAGTAATTGCCTTTGACCCATATCGCGAAGATTGGATTTCAGGAATTGAAAGAGCGGATAATTTGGAAAAATTGCTGGCAAACAGTGATGTATTGTCTGTTCATGTGCCGCTGAATGCAGAAACAGAAGGAATGTTGGGGGAGAGGGAATTGACTTTCATGCCGCGGGGTTCCTGGATAGTTAATACCTCAAGAGGGAAGATACTTGATGAAAATGCTCTGTTAAAACACCTGATTTCCGGGCATCTTGCGGGTGCCGGCCTGGATGTTTTGACTGATGAAGTTCAGGCTGATAATTGGGCAGTTCATAATAAACTCGTGCAATATTCTAAAAACAATCCTAATTTGATCATTACTCCCCATGTAGGTGGAGCCACTTATGAATCTATGGAAAAGACCGAGTTGTTTATGGCAAAAAAGCTAAAAAAGATGATTGATGCTTTAAATCGCACCCAATCCCTGTAATTCAATTAGGCTCTTTTTTTTACAATTTGGATGTATGCTGTTGAAGGTTTGTATAGAAATAGGAGCAAGGATGAAAGCAGAGAATAAACAGTTAATTGGTCATTTGCTTAAGAGTGACGAGCCTGGGGTGCGACTAAAAATTTTAGTGGACGTTCTGGAGCGACCATTAGTTTCGGGGGAAGTTCACGAAACACAACAGGCATTTCAAGATTCAGAACTGGTGCAGAATCTGCTTTCTGAAATTGAGGTAGAGCGCCCTCTGACACGCGGAAGTTACAATAAATGGATGGGAGGACATTGGTGTTTATCTATTCTGGGTGATTTTCCTTATCCGCAAGGTGACGAAAGACTATTGCCATGGCGCGAGCAGCAGTTAGAATGGTTATTTGGGGAGCACCATCAAGATTCGATCAAGAAGAGGATGATTAATGGATTGCAGCGACGCTGTGCCTCTCAGGAAGGGAACGCTGTTTTCTCTCAGCTGCGGCTAGGCATTGCTGATGATCGCATTCATCGCCTGGTTGAATCTTTAATCAAATGGCAATGGCCAGATGGCGGTTGGAATTGTGATAAAAACCCTGAAGCTGCGAACTCTTCTTTTATGGAGACGTTAATTCCGCTGCGTGGGTTGATTGAATATACTCGACATTTTGATCATCCGGCGGCAAAGCAAGCAGCTGAACGCGCAGCAGATATTTTTCTGAAACGCAACATGTATCTGCGGCAGAGCGATGGAAGTGTGATGCGCCGGGGGTTTGATAAGCTGCACTACCCTTGTTACTGGCAATATGATATTTTGTTTGGGCTCAAGGTAATGTCTGAGGGGGGATGGCAGGATGATCCGCGCTGTGAAAAAGCCCTGGATTTATTGGAGAGCAAGCGCCTTTCGGATAACGGATTTCCAAGTGAAGAGCGCTATTATCATAAAAATCCAGAGAAATCAGGATATTCGCTCATTGATTGGGGCGGAACGAGCAAGCGTAGGTTGAACCCATGGGTAAGTGTGGATGCGCTCACAGTGTTGAAACGAGCCGGGCGTCTTTAAGGCTGTTTCCATTTCACTTTCTTCATTTAATAGTAATTAATTCTTCAATCATTTTCTTAAGACACTCTCCCATAGAGACCAGCCTCCTGGCAAAATCTGTTGTAACACTTTGGAATAATGAAGTGTGAGTAAACGAAGGAACTCGTCCAGGTTTTAGCCCACAGGACTTAATTTATCGGAGATGTTTGCGTATAATCAATCTAAAACCTTGCTTTTATGCACCTTGAATGTATGGGAACAAAATTGGTGCTTTTAACGTCTTAGAACCAAATCGCCTTATTTAAATAGAGAAGGAGCGTTCATATGGAGCACACCCCAAGAAAAAGAGTTTGGATAAAACTATTAGCACTACTGTTGGTATTCAGCATGAGCTGTACGATATTGCAGGATGTCTGGCCTTTCAAACAACCAGTCGTGAACCATCCAGGCATAATCACCAATCCGCAGATTACGGAAACTGGTGAGATCATGGAAACATCGAATCGAACCCAAGATGGCGAAGAGAATGGTGATGGATTCGCGATTGTGCTCAGCGAGGGCTCATCAACGCCCCAGGAGATTATCCCAATTGAGCCGGTGAAGGGTGAACCGCTGACGCAGGCAGAGATTGAAACCATATTGGCACGCCTGCCAGAGATGGAAATGCAAGCTGACGACCAGGTGGAATTTAAGCTTCCGCCGGAAGTTCTGCCACCACCCAGACCGGGCAATACCATCGAACACAGTTTTCCTCCTGATGAAGATGCAATTGCACCGGTTGAAGTTTATAGTGGCCCTCTAGAGGTACTGCGCTATGCTCCCGAAGGTGAAATATCGGTGGCACCGTTTATTTCGGTGACCTTCAATCAGCCTATGGTTCCACTGGCCACTCTGCAGCAACTTGCTGAAGAAGATGTTCCGGTGCAGGTCAGTCCAGATTTGCCCGGGAATTGGCGCTGGGTGGGCACCAAAACGCTGGCTTTTTATTACGACTCAGAGTTGATCGATCGGCTGCCAAAAGCAACTGAATACACCGTCGTCATACCGGCGGGGACACAGTCGGTTAATGGCGGAAAATTGGCGGAAGAAGTGCGCTGGACTTTTACAACGCCGCCGCCGGTGCTGATCGCATCATACCCGTATTCTGACGTACCTCAAGATCTGGAACCGCTCTTTTTTGCGGCATTTGACCAGAGAATCAATCCTTCGGACGTGCTGCCTTTGATTCATGCTACCGCTGATAATCAGTCCTTCACGGTGCGTCTGGCTACGGAGGAAGAAATAGCAGCGGAGGAACAACTCAGCTACCGGTTGGAAAACACCCCGGAAGGACGCTGGATTGCATTTAAAGCAGAGAATCCTCTTCCCAAAGATTCGGATATTCAAGTTGCCTTTCAGGAAGGCATGCCATCAGCGGAAGGATCTTTGACCACGCAGGCTGGACAATTTTTCTCATTCCGTACCTATGCTCCCTTGAAGGTTGTTGAGTACGGGTGTTCATCGTGGGGGGACGATTGCTACCCATTGCAGCCCTTCTATATTCATTTCAATAATTCGTTAGATGCAGAAGCCTATCAAGAAAGCATGATCAGTATTAATCCAGCCATTGCTGGAGCGATGGTAAATGTGGTTGGGGATACGATCACCATTCAAGGTGCTACTGTTGGCAGCACTAATTATCATGTGACGATTGAT
>CAZQSG010000080.1:0-7749 GCA_964595925.1 uncultured Anaerolineaceae bacterium
ATTGCTTCCATGCCCAGCGTTTTGGCGGTCTTACATTCAGATTCCAACAAAGCTGGCTCCAATGCCTGATGGTATGAATACCATGTGGAATAGATGGGCAGCCTGGCATGTTCCGGTGCTTTCATCGGTGTATACCCTCCCTGCCCGGCCCACACATCAACCGCGTCAGCCAGTATCCGGTAATAAGGCAGGTGTCGTTGGTCAAGGAAGAGGCAGGTTTCATAGCGGATGAGAGGCGCCATTGTTTCGGTGAAAAGACTGGTCCAACATTCTATTGTGGCGTTCTCTTCGCTGACACCAGCACTGATAAAAGAAGAATTGAGCGCGTCCAGCAGATAAAAGGTTAACCGATTCTCACCAGCCATGTTAAACAAGGAAAGCACGGGTGCATTGCGGGAACTCTTGCATTCAACACCGTCGAAAGCCCAGTTCGGCGGAATACTTCGCCTGGTTCCGCAGTTGGGATGCCAACGCAGGTGAGTATCAACCTGTTTCATCTCCCAAAAGAAGAATAACTGCGGAGGACGCGCCGGAGAGCCGCTCCACATTTGAAACTCGATTTGCTCCCGTCCGCTGGGAAGCATCTTGACCGAACTTTCAAATTGAAAATCACTGGCCTTACCTGCCAGAGTGATTGTAAAATTTTCAGTCCGGATTGTATGAAGTACGTTGCCACGCACCTTTAAAAATGTTTCTTTCACGTTCATGCGTTTTTCCTTTCATCTAATCGTACCAAAAATGCCTTCCAGGTGAAATAGAATTGGTATTAACAGCAGGAGTTTTAATATAATCTTATCTTTTTCCCTGCCTTTGCCGATTCAACTTCCTTCAACACAATTTCTAACGAGAGTCTGGCACTTTCAGGCGTAACATCAACCGGCGGATTGTTCATACGGATGTCCATGCCGGGGCAATCAAGGCGGGCATGAATGTAAGAAAATGAATCGTTATCATCAATGATGCGACTTTCAACGGCCTGCCTTACAGGTTACACAATCGTTGATCCAGTCAGGACGAATAAATCTGTTCCAATATTACTTGACTTCAAACATGGTTTTTAAGGATTGCATTCTCATCAATGAGTCTGTATAATTGTTGTGAGGTAAGAATTTAAAAAATGATAACCATAGAAAGTTCTAATTTAAACGATTGTGATAGTTCTCCTGATGACAAACGTCAGAGAATAAAATCAAAGGATATTCTGGCACGAATGTAAGCATTTGATCCACCTCTATTGAGTGATCGGAGTCAGGTTTGTGCCGGGCTCCTTTTTTGTTCTATGTTTCAGAGAGAATTAACCAGAAAAGAGGTGCATTATGATCTATATCAGCCAGCTGCTGGGTCAAAAAGTATGGGATTCCTTCGGTCGTGTGATCGGTCGACTGGAAGATTTATTAGTCAGCGCGACGGAACAAAAAATGCCGCCTCTGGTCGCGCTTGTATTGAAAAAAAACCAGCAATCCATCCAATATATTCCGGCCGTGCAAATTGCCAGTTTATGGCCCAGTATTACCCTTAAGGTCAGCATTGAAAAGCTTACTCAATACCCTTTAACGGGGCATGAATTACCACTCAAAGATCGTGTGCTGGATCAGCAAATAGTCGATACCGAGGGAAAACGTCTGGTGCGAGTCAATGATTTACAACTGGCACGCAGCGGAGAAAACTTCTTTCTAACAGGTGTAGATGTAAGTGGTCAAGGTTTATTACGGCGCCTGGGTTTTGAAGGCATTGGGCAGCAATTTGGTAAATTCATTCACCGTCCACTAAAAACCGAGGTAATCCCATGGGAATCAGTGGCATCGGTAGAACATGATGACCCATTGCGTTTAAGGGTTTCTCAGAGACGTATTGTTAAGATGCCTCCCGCTGATATCGCCTCCATTCTTGATGATCTCGATCATCACACTACACATGCACTGCTGCAAGGGTTCGATAACGAGGCACTGGCTGATACACTTGAAGAAAGTTCTGCTGAAACGCAAATGACATTCCTTTCGAATCTGGAACCGGAGCGAGCGGCTGATGTGCTTGAAGAAATGGGACCTGATGAAGCCGCTGATTTGTTGGCAGATCTGCCAGATCAGACCAGTAAAATATTACTCGAAATGATGGAAAATGATGAAGCTGAAGAAGTTCGATCACTCCTTGCCTATCCTGAAGATACAGCAGGAGGAATCATGACGACGGAATTTACCTTTGTACCGAAAGATCTGCTGGTACAGGAGGCAATTGAATATCTTCGTAACTCTGAAGACGCAAATGATGACGAAGGAATGTATTACGTGTACATTTTAGATGAATCCCAACGGTTGGTCGGTGTTGTCAGCTTGCGTGATCTGATTATGGCGCCACCCAATACTCCGCTAGATCAGTGGAAACAATCGGAACCGATCACAATCAACCCACTCACACCACAAAAAGAGGTTGCTTACCTGATTGCCAAATATGATCTTCTTTCAATTCCGGTAGTTGAAAAGAAAAGTGGCGAAATGCTTGGTATTGTTACGGTAGATGATGCGATTGATACAATGCTGCCCACAGCCTGGAAGAAACGCTTACCCCGTTTCTTCTAAAAACTGAATGGAGGGTTCACAATGAAAAAAACACTCAAACTACCGATGTGGATGAAAAAGATTGGGCTTTATCTGGCAGTGTTGGGCCCGGGATTAATTACCGCCAGCGCGGATAATGACGCACCAGGCATAGCCACTTATTCGATGGCGGGATCAACTTATGGATATCAATTTTTATTTATAATCGTTGTTATCACCTTTGGTGAGGTGATAATCCAGGAAATGGCTGCGCGAATGGGCGTGGTGACTGGCAAAGGAACCGCAGATTTAATTCGAGAACGGTTCGGCGTAAAGGTCACCACTTTTGCAATGCTCACCCTCTTGCTGGCAAACCTGGGGACGACCATTGCCCAATTTGCAGGAATCGCTGCGGCGGCGGAATTATTTGGGGTCAGTCGTTATTTTGCAGTGCCCATTACCGCACTTGTGGTGAGTCTGGTGGTCTTAAGAGGTTCCTACCGACATGTGGAAAAAATTCTTCTAATACTCTGCCTATCAGCTTTCAGTTATGTGATCACAGTATTCCTGGTCAAACCGCCATGGGGTGAAGTGTTGAGGGAAGCAGTTGTACCTCAATTCACCTTTGACACAGCCTTTACCCTTGCTGTACTGGCAACCATTGGTACAACAATAACTCCCTGGGGAATATTTTACATGCAATCTTCTGTCGCTGATAAAGGGTTGTCTTTAAACAATTACAAACTCACAAAATTGGATGTCATTTTTGGCGCTACATGGGGAAATATAATTTCTGCATTTATTGTGATTTGCACAGCCGCTACTTTGTTTGTCTATGGAATTTCTGTGGAAAGTGCGGAACAGGCTGCGATGGCTTTAGAGCCGCTTGCAGGCGGGGCTTCCAAAATTTTATTTTCCACTGGGTTATTGGGAGCCTCAATCCTGGCTGTATCAGTTCTACCCCTTTCTACTACATATGCCTTTTGTGAGGCCTTTGGTTTTGAGCGGGGACTGAATAGATCAACAAAAGAGGCACCAGTTTTTTATATGATCTATGGGATTATCATTATATTGAGCGTGTTAATTGTACTCATACCAGGAATTCCGTTATTCCCAATCATGTGGATTTCCCAATCAGTGAATGCGATCCTGTTGCCGGTTTTATTGGTGCTGGTATTAAAATTGTCGAATGATCGTATGTTGATGGGAAAATGGATGAACAATAGATTTCAAAATATACTTGCGAGTGGCTTGATTGGATTCATCAGCCTGGTAACAATAGTTTTATTATTCAGCTCTTTTTGGAATAAGGGTACATGAGAAGTCTTGATCTTGTCAACCTGATTATCCCCATCAACAAAGTTCTTAAAATCTTATCTTTTTTTCAATCTTTGCCGATTCAATTTCCTTCAGCACAATCTCTAACGAAAGTCTGGCACTTTCAGGCGTAACCTCAACAGGCGGGGTGTTCTTGCGGATGCACTCATGGAAATAGGCAATCTCTGCCACATAAGGCCCCATATCGCTGAGGTTGGTATCGCTCTCCATCGTGAGAGAATTTTCAGGAGTAACAGGTTGCGCTTTCCCATTCACCGGGTAAAGCGTACCCCTGTCGTCCTTCATCACCACCATCGCTTCATCGAAAATGGCCTCGTAACCAAAGGTGAAAGGCAGGGGAGCTTTCACCCAGCCCCCTTCAGCGCGAATGTCCATGTCCGGGTAATCAAAGCGGGTATTAATGTAAGAGAGTGAATCATTATCATCAATAATGTGGCTTTCAACAGCCTGCGGTTTGCCAAATAGATAGTTGAGGAAATCAGTATCATGCAAATGCAGGTCAACGGGTGCGCGACCGCTGCGCTCTGTTTCGAGGAACCATCCCCGCGCATCCCAGCCCGGAGCCTGTCCGGCGCGATACAACCGCAGACTGCACAGTTTGCCGTATGTAAGATTCTCAATCAAACTCTTCAGATAGCGGTACTGCTCACTGAAACGCACCACCTGCCCGATCATCAAATACCCTTTGCTGGCCTGTGCGGCGTCACACATTGCCTGAGCATCTTTCAGATTGAGCGCAATCGGCTTTTCAGAAAATACATGGATACCACGTTTCAAACAGTGGATCGCCAGCGCGGCATGCGTATCAGAAGGGGTGGTGAGATGAACAATATCTGGTGTTTCATTTGCCAGAAGTTCATCCAGGGAGGCGTAAGAACGTGCCTCAGGGTGTGTCTCAATTACACCAGCTGTTTTTTCAGGAATGATGTCGGCGGCCGCGATAACTGTCACCGCCTGCCCATTTTCCTGCATGGTTTTGTAGCATTTGGAATGAACGCCGCCCATTCCTCCGGTTCCGATGATCGCAGCAGTTAACATTCGTACACCCCAATCTCCTTGAGGATTGATTCAAGGAAGGCTTTTCCAGTGAGAATGTCCGCTTTCTGCTGCGGACCAGAGATTTCACGTTCAATCGTGAGCGCGCCGGTGTAACCAACCTCTTTCAGGCGGCGCAGCAAACGCGGCAGATCCACCTTCCCTTCACCGAGGGCTGTCTCTTCGCCGAGGTATCGTCCGCTGGTCGGGTAGCGGCCATCTTTGGCATGCACACCACGTACATACTGACCAAACGTATCCAGTGCATCAACAGGATTTCCGCGGCCGTAGAGAATCAGATTGGCAGGATCAAGATTAACGCCCATATTATCCAATCCGATTTCTTCAATTGTGCGCAGGAGTGTGGTTGGTGTTTCCTGACCGGTCTCAAACAGAAAATGCAGTCCAAGCGACTGGCAATACTTTCCGATATGCTGCAAAGCAGCCACCACGCCCGCAAAATTGGGATCATTGGGGTTTTCCGGAATAAAACCACAGTGGGTGACAATATCTTCAACACCCAGCATCTTCGCAAAATCAGCACCGTGCATCAACGTCTGCATGCGGTCATAACGATAGGTAGGGGGAACAAGGCCAAGCGTAACCTGACCTTCATAGAGCGTCCATACCGACGGTCCGCCATAGCCGCACCAAAAGGCGCTGATAGCAACTCCGGTTTCTTCAGAGGCCGCTTTAGCTCGCCGGGCATATTTCGCAGTAAATAAGTTCTCGTCCCAACAAACTAATTGTGTTGTCGGAAAGCCCATCTCTTCGGCTTCCTGAAAATGGGATTCAACCTGTTCATCCAATCGGGTCATTACACCTAATTTCATTTCATACTCCTCTTTTCAGCGGTGAATTTTTGATTCTTTCCCCAATTCTAATCCCGTTTGCAGACAAATTCATTATGCAACTGGAAATGAAATCGTGTATAAATAAAAATTGAAGGCAAGGAAATTTGTCATGGTTATTATAGAACAAATATGCTATAATAATTTTATATACAAAAGAAGCCCTGCGCGAAAGCGTAAGTTAGGAGATCAGACATGGCAAGAAAGGCGAAAACAATAGGAAAAGCTCAGGGTTTTCCTCTGGATGGTGATGGAAACAACAAGGCACGTCAGGCGGTATTAGATAAAGCGCTGGGTGATATTACCAAGCGCTATGGCGATGGCGCTATCATGCGATTGGGCGAAGCGACCCATTTGAATGTGGAAGCAATCCCCACAGGATGCCTGTCAATTGACATAGCCCTGGGGGTGGGCGGTATTCCTCGCGGACGCATCACCGAGATTTACGGCCCTGAGGCTTCAGGCAAGACCACACTCTGTCTGCATATTGTGGCAGAGGCGCAAAAAATGGGCGGCACGGCTGCTTTCATTGATATGGAGCATGCTCTTGATCCGGTTTATGCGGCGCGTCTGGGTGTGAATATTGATGAACTCCTCATTGCCCAGCCTGATACGGGTGAGCAGGCGTTGGAAATTGCTGAAACTCTGATCCGCTCTGGCGCGGTGGAAGTGGTGATTATTGACTCAGTGGCAGCCCTCGTTCCGCGTGCTGAAATTGAAGGTGATATGGGTGATGCCTCGATGGGTATGCAGGCACGTTTGATGTCTCAGGCTCTGCGCAAACTCTCCGGTGCTATCAACCAGACCAATACTACACTGATTTTTACCAACCAGCTGCGCCAGAAAATTGGTGTCATGTTCGGCAATCCTGAAACCACCTCCGGTGGCATGGCACTCAAATTCTATGCCTCAATCCGCATTGATATCCGCCGCATCCAGTCGATCAAGATGGGCACCGAAATCATCGGCAACCGGGTACGCGTCAAGATCAAGAAGAATAAGGTGGCGCCCCCCTTCCGTCAGGCTGAGTTCGACATCATGTACAACGAGGGAATCTCCAAAGCCGGTGACCTGCTTGACCTGGGGACACAGTTGGATGTGATTACAAAACGCGGTTCTTTCTATTCTTATGGCGACATTCGTCTGGGGCAGGGGCGCGAAAACACCAAAAAATTCCTCAAACAAAATCCTGACATCCTCGAAGAGGTTGAGAATAAGGTGCGCGAAGAGACTCTTAACGGCGAATTGTTTGATATTAACATTGACAATGAAAAGGATAAAGAAGAATAAAGCAACTGTCTTTTGATTAAAAACAGTAAAAGGCTGACGGCTAAGGTACCCGTCGGCCTTTTTGGCCTTAATATTGCACCATTTAAAACAATTCTCTGTATATAATGGGTTAACACCTGAAAGCAAATCTGGATACAATAATCTTATGAAGAAGCCAACCTTGAAAATAACTATTCTTCTGACAACCCTGTTCTTGCTGTTCGGCCTGAGCAGTCTGGCAGCCTGTAATTTTTCACCTGTGAAAAGTTATATTCCGACAGAAGAAGCAACCGCTTTTGTGCCGCCAACCCGAGTGCCTACCAGCACACCGACCCCATTACCCACCCCTACTGCCCTCCCGATGGAAGAAGATTGCACCAATTATCTTAGCTACATTGATGATCTTACCGTGCTGGATGGTTATGAGGCAGATCCTGGCGAAGTTCTGGACAAACAATGGAAGGTGCGCAATGGCGGCACCTGCAACTGGGGTCCCGGATATATGTTGAAAGTAATGGAGAATGAGGGCGATGTTGATGTCCCCGAATCGATGGCACTGTACCCTGCATTGAAAGATGCTGATGCAATCATCCAGGTGATTTTCACAGCTCCCGAAAAAGAAGGGGAATATACCATCCAGTGGAAAGCATTTGATCCAGATGGTACCTCATTCAATGAGTTCCTCTCTGTGTATTTCGTTGTAAAATCACCCACAGAGTAAA
>CAZQSG010000080.1:7849-10900 GCA_964595925.1 uncultured Anaerolineaceae bacterium
AAATAAAAAGCCAACCCGGCAATTGGCTTAGCTCTGAAAGGAAAATACTATGCAATTAATCTCAGTTGAAGAATTTTTAGATCTTGATGCCGCCGGAATGGCTGGAAAAGAAGTTGAAATCGACGGCGTTCATTACAATATACCCATCCCGATCATTCGTGTTGGCGCTGGTGTCATCAATGAAGTCCCTCAGATTGCAGAGAACACTTTGGGGCATAAACCCCAGCACCCGTATGTGATTTTTGATGAAGTCATCCGCGATTTTGTAACAGAGAAGGTTATAAAACCACTGGTTTCTGCTGGCATGAACCTCAACGAATTTTCCCTTGCCTCTGAAGATCCTGCCCGTCACCTCGCCGCTTCGGATGCTGTGGGAGATGCCGGTGCAGAAGCCCTGGCAGCCGATTGTGATTTTATTGTCGGCGCAGGCTCCGGTGTAATCGGCGACCTCACCAAATGGATTGCGACCAAACGTGACATTCCTTTCGTCATTGTTGGCACTGCTGGTTCAATGAACGGCCATGCCTCCATCACCGCCGCGATGAGCTTTGGCAACATCAAAGAAACCGCCTTCAATCTGAAAATTGCAGAAGCTGTAATTTATGATACTGAGATTCTGGCGGATGCCCCTCTGGTAATGAATTTGGCCGGCTTTTCCGATATGCTGGCGCGTAACACCTGCGTCACGGATTGGAAGCTGAGCGAAATTCTGCGGGGTGTTGAGGGTTTTGTCTCACTGCCTTATGAAATGATGATCAAGACCCAGGATTTTTCTTTTCAATTTGCTTCCCAAATTCCACAAGGAGAACCGCAGGCTGTTGCCGCACTGGGTGAAGCCTGCCTCATATCCGGGATGACAATGACCATCCTGGGAGGGTTAACGTCGCCTTCCTCTGGTGTTGAACATGTGATTTCGCACTTCTGGGATTTGCTGAATGATGTTAATGGCAAAGATCATTTCTGGCATGGTACCCAGGTGGGTGTGGGAATTCTGATTGGCTTAACGATTTATGAAATGCTCTCAGAGCTTGACCCCTCCACACTTGACCCCGAAGAAATGTTGAAGAACCGCCGGTCAATGGGTGAAATTGAAAAACACCTCCACACTACTTACCCTCAAGATGCCGATCATTTCATTCAAACAGCTCATAATAAGCGTATCAAAGATGAAGATTACCTGCTCTATATCAGCAACATCATCGATCACTGGGACAGCATCTGGAACGCTCTCGCGCCGTATCGCATTGCTTTCAAAGCATTGCAAACGCCGATGAAAGCAGCTGGTGCCGCGACCACTCTTGCTGAAGTACATCAGACGCCTGAGACAGCCCGTCAGGTTATCTTGGATGGCAACTTTTACCGTCCGCGTTATACCGTACTCGATTTTGCCTGGGAGCTGGGTCTCTTCCCTGCTCGAATTGATGAGGTGTTGGAACGCGCAGAAGTATTGTAAATCTTGAATTAGTGTAATCTTTTAACCTCCCGTGAAGATCAATTCCACGGGAGGTTTGCATTATCCTTCTTTTGACTTTATAGTAACTATTACCCCTATTCGCAATGATTAAGAAATGAGAAAAGGATCAAACATGACACTGAACTCACATTTTTCATGGCAGGATTGGGAGCGGATTGAACGCGATTGGACAGATTGGTGGGCGGGTGAAATTGGCCGCCCGATGGTGATGATCGAGAGCCCTGTTACGCCAGGGCAGGCTTTTCGATGAGTGATTATCCATTACAATTAGAGGAATTCACTTCCTATTATCTCATTTTAAACCAAAAACAGGAGATTACATGACCACCCCGTTGAATGAAATAACTTGCTTCTTGCTGGATATGGACGGTACTTTCTATCTGGGTGATCATTTACTACCTGGTGCGCTGGATTTTCTGGAGACGCTGAAAGCGCAGAGTAAGAAATTTATTTTTCTGACGAATAATTCTTCCAAAAATCCTGCCCAATATGTTGAAAAACTGGCAGGATTGGGGATTGAAACCACAGTGGCTCAGGTGCTTACCTCCGGGCAGGCGACAGCAATTTATCTTGAACAAAAATCACCCGGTGCGAAAATCTATCTGGTGGGGACACCCGGGCTTGAAGATGAATTCCGTTCTCACGGGTTCATTTTAACAGAGGATGACCCGGATTATGTGGTGCTGGGCTTTGATACCACACTGACCTATGAAAAATTATGGAAATTGTGTGACTTTGTGCGTGATGGCAAGCCCTATATCGGCACGCATCCTGATAATAATTGCCCCACACCGACCGGATTCATGCCCGATATTGGCGCGATGATGGCTCTCGTGGAAGTATCAACAGGCCGCAGGCCAGATGTGATCGTGGGCAAACCCAATAAATTCATCGTTGAATCAGCCGCCGCCAAAGCAGGCGTCACAATAGCGGAAGTTGCCATGATCGGTGACCGGCTCTACACAGACATTGCGCTGGGCAGCACGGCTGGCATCACAACCGTGCTGGTGTTGAGCGGTGAAACAAAAGCCAGAGATATTTCAGATTCACCCCATCAACCGACCTATATCTTTGAAACTATTGGGGAGGTTTCCGACTGGTTGAAACGTAATATCCGGTTGGGCGATGAATGAAACGCATCACTTCATAAAAAGACTGCATTATAATTTAATCACTATGACTGAGAAAATGAAGAAGTCCCTCCCCCTGATAGCATTAGTCGTTGTATTGCTGCTGGGTTTTGCTGTGCGTATGTACGATTTGACCGAGGCTCCTCTGGATTGGAATCATATTCGTCAGATGCGTGACACAACCATCGCGCGCTCCATCTATTATCAATTGCTTCCCAATCCAGATCCTGCTACTGCCCAACAGGCGCACTATCTGGCCAGTCTCCAGGAGGTATTTGAACTCCCTGTTCTGGAAACTCTGATGGCCTTTCTATATCTGATCTTTGGAGAGCTGCCCTGGATGGTGCGCATTGTCAACGCGCTTGCCTGGTGTCTGGGCGGCTGGTTCATTTATGCCATCAGCAAACGTTATTTTTCTCCCTGGGCAGCGATCAGTGCTTTGTTCTT
>CAZQSG010000081.1:0-7678 GCA_964595925.1 uncultured Anaerolineaceae bacterium
ATCAATTAATTCTGGGAGATTATTCTTTTGCCATGCTGCGGCAGGCAAAGAAGAAAAACGCCTGTGATCAACTGCAAATTTCGAGCCTTGAATTACCCTTTCCTGACGAGTCGTTTGATCGAATCCTGGTGGTGGATGCAATGCATCATTTCCCCGAGCAGCACCGGGCAGTAGCAGAACTGCTGCGTGTGCTCAAAACAGGAGGCCGTCTGGTCATCGAAGAACCAAACATTCTCCATTTTGAGGTAAAAATCATAGCACTGTTGGAGACACTGGCGTTAATGGGCAGCCATTTCCATACTCCCCAAGAAATTCAAACAATGATTGAGGTGGAATCCGTTCAGGCGACTGTTCACCTTCCAGAAGGTCACATTGCCTGGATCGTAGCAGAGAAGTAGATTTTGTCAAAATAATAAAAATACAGTGATTAACTCCTGTTTTATTCCAGCAACACAGTTCACTTTATCCTGTTGATTGGCGTAAAACCAAACTCCCTGAAAACTTGATTTTCAGGGAGTTTGGTTTTTAATTATTTGCTAATTTCGTGTAGAAGCTAGCTATCTTTCTTTGGTAAAAAGCGGGTAACGGTTGTACCGCAGGTTGGGCATTTCCCTTTCGCCATTCGGCGACCGTTAGCAGTCATTACTTCTTTACCATCTTTGATAAATTTCTTTTCTTTGCATTTTACACAATAGCCTTCATAATCCATTGTTTTTCTCCTTTAGTTAATTTCACCCATTTCTCTAACCGTCCTTCAATGGGTTTTTTTGGATAAATATGAAACTCTAGATATTAATTTTACCCTTTTTTTTCCAATTTAACAAATTATTTCGATAAAACACCCTTAGAGAGGGCCAAATCACATGTTTTAATGGATGTTAGGGCGGAAAAGCATTCGCTTTTCACCAAAACCCATTGTTATCTGTCAACGGTCCCAATATACGGCATAACTTCTGGATACGTTCTGGTTTATCCATCGCCCAGCAAGCGATAAAATTCGTCACAGGCACAGCAGTAAAGAGTCCCAGCGTGCCTACCAGCGCGCGCACGATCTCTTCTGCAATATAATTGATTGATAGGAAATTCCTTTTTAATTTATCTCAGCTATAAAAAATTTATTAGAACCGTCTCAGGCATCTTGAAAAGCATTAAATTTGGACTATAATAAGAAATTGGAAGGTAAGAAAAGGTAACCAAGTATGCCAGTTTATACATATCGATGTGACAAATGCGGAATTCAATTTGATAAGCGCCAGAGCTTCTCTGACGATCCTTTAACGGTATGTCCAGAATGTGAGCAGGAAACACTTCACAAGGTCTACCAACCGGTGGGAATTGTCTTCAAGGGCAAAGGGTTTTATGCTACCGACCATCGTTCTTCTTCAGGCGCAAAAAAGGCGCCGGAAAAGAAAACCGAAACCAAAAGCGAGAGCAAACCCTCCACCACAAGCAAAGAAGCCAAAAGTCCTGCGCCAAGCACAGTACAAGCCAAGTAAAGAAATAATCAAATTCTAAGAAATTGATAATCAATCCGATTCTACAGGGAACAGCATAATTTATGGAATCGGATTTTATATTTAACACTCTGACTGATGGGCTAAAGACAGCCAAAAGAACGCCAATATCATTCATGCTTGAAAAGCATATTATAGATTTACATTTTCCCTCTTTCTGCTACAATAGTTTCAATTCACAGGAGGATGAGGAATGAATTTACAGACAACGACCTTAAAAGATGGATTGATCCTGCGCTCTGCCGCAAAGGAAGATATCCCTCGTATTGCTGATTTCAACCAGCGTCTTCACCCGGATCCTGGCGAGTCCGAAATCATCGGTAAGATGCTGCATGCCTGGACAACAGATCTCGGTAACGGCAAACACCCCACAACAGATGCCCATCATTTCACC
Source organism: uncultured Anaerolineaceae bacterium (assembly GCA_964595925.1). Classification (GTDB taxonomy): domain Bacteria; phylum Chloroflexota; class Anaerolineae; order Anaerolineales; family Anaerolineaceae; genus SpSt-1165. The sequence continues at coordinate 1,909 of CAZQSG010000081.1, forward strand.
CTCATCGAAGACCCGACAGCCAACAACAAGCTGGTATCCACCATGTGTGTCATCCCGCAAGCCTGGGTCTATGACGGACTTCCATATAAAGTGGCACGCATTGAATTAGTCGGTACTGACGAAGTATATCGCAAACGTGGTCTCATCCGCGAGCAGTTCAACTGGCATCATCAATGGTGCCAGGAAAACGGGTATCTGGTGCAGGCTATCACCGGCATTCCTTACTATTACCGACAATTTGGTTATGAGATGTGTGTCAATTTAAACGGTTCGCGCTATGGCCTTGAACAAACCCTGCCCCTGAAGCATGAAGGGGAAGAAGCTTACAACTTCCGTCCAGCAACCAATGAAGACATTCCTTTCTTGATGCAGGTTGAAGAACAGGTAATACTGCGTTCTGCCAATGCCTGTCAGCGAAGTAAAGCAGAATGGCACTACGAAATTGCAGAACGTTCGGAAATGAGCATCTATTACCGCCATATTGAGATCATTGCGGATAAAGAAGGGCATCCAAAGGGTTTTCTCGTCTATCCAGATGATCTTTGGGGCAAAGAGAAAGCCATAAACCGTTTGGAAGTCATCGAAGGTTACTCCTGGCTGGATGTCATCCAGGCTGTTATTCGCCACATGTGGCTGGTTGGTCAAGAAAATGCTGCAAAAGATAAAAAAGCTTCCTGCACCGGAATTCGCTTTAACTTCGGCACCAGCCACCCCTCTTATCCATTAATTGAACAGTGGCTGCCATTCAGCGCTCCACCTTACAGCTGGTATATGCGCGTGGGCAATCTACCTGCCTTCCTGCGTCATATTACCCCTGTACTCGAAAAGCGCCTTGCCATATCCCCTATAACTGGTTACAGTGGCGAAGTCATATTAAATTTTTACAAAAATGGCCTTAAAATGATCTTTAATAATGGTAAAATCAAGTCTATAGAGAACTGGCAGCCCGGTATCCATGAAAATGGACATGTCCGTGTTCCAGGAACAACTTTCAATCATCTTCTCTTCGGTCATCGTGATATTGATGAAATCCATTATCTATATGCTGAAGCTGGCGTCAATAAATCTATGAAAGCACTGCTGGCGACGCTTTTTCCAAAACAACCAACAGAAGAAATATGGGCTTTCGCCTGATGGGTTCAGACCAGAAGCCTGAACTAGTTCAAATAGAGGAAATTATAAATGGCAACAAGCAAAAGTAAAAACCTTCCCAACAATAATCAGAAACAACGCAAAAACGTAAAAGATCGTCGTAAAAGTAAAATGCAGATCGCTATCGCAGTGGTGAGTATTATCATCGTTCTTACAATGCTGCTCTCTTCTATCCATTTCTAGCCTGTTTTTTTGTCCCCTCTGGAAATTGGTTTTTTATATCCAGTTTAATTAGATACGTTGTAACCTGTCCTACGGTAAGGGAAAGAATAATACCTCTGTCATCCTGAACGAAGCTGGATGACGTCCAGCGGAGTTGAAGGATCAATAGAACGCTTCATAAAATTTCGACATCATCTGTCAAAGATGATATGCGCTTAGAAAGACAAACTGTTTAAGTCTCGCTCGAGCGCAATTCTGGTACCCAGCGGAAGCGGGAAAAATCAATGCGCCCATTGGTATCAAATTCAACACCTTCTGCTTCCAGTATCTCCCGTTGAATAAAACTGCCCGCACCACCTCCATGCTGGCTGATCTCCCCGCGCGCATTGATTACCCGCTGCCAGGGAACCTCTTCAATCTCTTCGTGGCTGCGCAAATTATTGAGTGCATAGCCGACCTGACGAGCGCCGCAGCCGCCGTGAATCTCTGCAATCTGGCCATAGTTGGCAACCTTCCCTGCTGGAATCAGACGCACAATGGCATAAATCTCTTCATAAGTTTTCGATCCTTCAGCCATCTGAATACCCATGCCCGTTCAATAAAACTTTCTCCCAATTGTTCCATGTCAAACGTCGCCACTGTGTCGCTTGACGGTTATAAGGTTGGTCATAAAGAATATATTCCCAACTGGGTTTAAACTTCCCTTTCAGCTCAGGCCGATCATCAATCAGAAAGTCCCCTTTCACAAGAGTTTTATCAGCAGCAATAATAACTTTGCTCTGCCAACGCTGTCCCAGATGGCTGGCAACCCATTGATATTTACAGCTCACACATTGGGGATAATTGAAGAAAGAACTTGTGCACAAAAACACATCATGCCCCAGGGCCTTCATTCCATGCAAAGCTTCAATCGCCCCTGGTACGGGTTTTAAGTCGCAGAAAAATCCCTGGCTGGTAATCACTGAAATAATCTTTTGGCTATGCTCAGAAGGATAGTCTTTGGTCTGGTAAAAATGTTTCCGTTCTTCGCGAGGAATATGAGGAATATCTGGATAACGCTCCTGCCAAAGGTCAATGAAGTGTCCCTCAAAATCTGCAATCGTATTATCCATATCTACCAATAAAATCATCTGTCATTCCTTTTCCTGTATGCATCATCCAAGATGACTAGAAACATACAAAACATTTCGTCGACCAATTATATCAATAGTCTCATTTAAATAAAGGACTAAGTCATCCGCCGTGGCGGATGACTTAGTCCTTTGTGCTCAAATATTAGAAATTGGATTATCTAATTTTGCTTATCCAGGTAAGATTTATAAACGAAGAAAGCCCCCACGCACAACGCTGCCGTAATAACTAATGATGCCCAGTAACGCCAGTCAGCAAAAATGGCTGTGCCGACGAACTGACCAATAAAAACTGTGGCAGCAGCAAACACGATTAGAAATGTACCAAACAACCAGAAGCGCATCAATTTTAATTTCTTATCATCCATTGTATATCCTCCAAAATTCAAAATACATTTATATCTAGTATATCAATTTTCTAGAAAAATACTAATTTAAAAATATGTGAATAATGGTTTCAATACCAGACCAAATAATTAATAATCTGAAGATCAGAAGTCTGAAAAATATGGTTCTTAACCAATACCGCCTCTGGTAAAATTGGATAGATGAATTTTGCAAGATGGTGTGTTGAATTCCATCTTGATAGAGGAGTGAATTTGATGAGTGAGCAGATTTCTCGAGAAACATTTGATCATCTGGTTGACCTGGCAGCTCTTAAACTGGATGAAGATCAATCTGAATATTTGCGAAAAGAATTGAACGCCCAGCTCGATTCGATCGTTCAGCTGGCGGCCATTCCCATCCCTGAAGGCACAGAAGCTTCTCTGCATGGTATTGATTATCCCATCGAGAGCAGCGCGATTCCACGGGAAGATGAATGGCACCCTTACGAAGACCCCGACGCCATTTTGGCGCAGGCTCCTCAGACAAAAGGCCGTTTCTTCGTTGTCCCTGACATTCCTCATATGAAAATTTCGAATAAGGGAGAAGAGAACGCATGAATCTCTACCAGAAATCAGCTTACGAATTGACGCAGCTGCTGCGCGGTAAAGAAGTGTCCGCTCTCGAGATTACCGAAGCCGCCCTCCAGCGGGTTTCTGAGGTGGATGGCATCCCAGGACAAATTGATTACACCAAATTAACTGCAGAGGATCAGCAAAAAGTACATGCCTTTATCACTCTCACAGCAGACCGCGCGCGGGAACAGGCAAGAGCCATTGACGTCAAATTATCGGATGGTGAAGAACCGGGCCTGCTGGCAGGCATTCCTTTCACGGTGAAAGATATTTTCTGCGTCAAAGATACACCATCTACCGCAGCTTCCAAAATTCTGGCAAACTTCACCGCCCCCTACACCGCAACCGCTGTAGAACGGCTGGAAGCGGCCGGAGGTATCATGCTGGGAAAGGTCAACCTCGATGAATTTACATATGGTTCTTCCAGCGAATCTTCCGCTTTCCAGCCCTCGCCCCGCAATCCATGGAAACTGGATCGCGTCCCGGGAGGGTCTTCAGGCGGCTCCACAGCTTCTGTGGCTGCAAGCGAAGTTCCGCTCTCACTCGGTACCGATACAGCCGGTTCAATCCGCCAGCCCGCCGCCTTCTGCGGTGTGGTCGGAATAAAACCCACTTATGGACGTGTTTCCCGTTATGGCCTGATCGCTTTTGGCTCCTCGCTGGATTGCCCAGGGCCAATATCCCGTGACACGCGCGACGCTGCGATGATGATGCAGGCCATGTCAGGGGTAGATCGACGCGACAGTACTACCCTGTCAGTGGATGTGCCTGATTTCATGGCTGACCTTGAAAAAGGCGTCAGAGGTATGCGGATCGGCCTCTCACCAGATTACTTCCGCATTTCTTTCCCCAATGGGGATGGCAGTTACACTGAACAGGCTCTACCTGAAGAGATTGAAGCATCAGTACATCATGCCGCCGATGTGCTGCGTTCATTGGGCGCTGAGATCATCGAAGATGTCCCTATGCCCAACGGTCGTTATGGTATCCCCGCTTACTTTGTCATCTCACGCGTTGAAGCAGCCTCCAATCTGCATCGGTTTGATGGCGTCAAATATGGCTACCGCACCAGCGGCGAAATGGTCGATTTGCGTAAACTGTACAAACGTTCCCGCACCGAAGGGTTCGGCTTGCAGCCAAAGCTGCGAATTTTGATGGGAATGTATGTCAGCGCGGCGCAATACAGCGAGCAGTATTACCAGCGCGCTTTGCAGGTGCGGACAATGATCCGACAGGATTTCGAAGCCGCCTTTGACCCCAACGGCAGTTACAAACTGGATGCACTTCTTACTCCCACCACCCCCACCACCGCCTTTAAAATTGGTGATATTTATGGTGATTCTGTGCTCATGCAGTATGCGGACCAGCTCACCGTTCCAGCGAACCATGCCGGCATTCCAGGACTCTCGATGCCCGGCGGCATTGACGACGATGGCGCACCGATTGGCATACAGCTTCTTGGGCCTGACTTTAGTGAAGCATCACTCCTGCGCATCGGCCGCAGCTATGAACTCACCACTGCTGATGAAGATTGGCGAAAAATCAAACCGGAGATTGACCAATAAAAGATTATCATAAAGAATCTTTTTAAATTAATCACCAAATAACAAACTCTGCACAAATGTACAGAGTTTGTTTTTATACTATTTATCCTATATCAAAAAACTTTCAGTTTCTACAACATCCTTTAACAATTCATTTACACTTTGTTAAAATATAGATTATGATATTTGGTGACTCTGGATATTCAACAGCCAAAAAAAAAGTTAACCACAGAATCTATTCAATCATGGAGTAATTAATGGCGCAAATTTTGCAGGTCTTCGGCGGAATGGCTCTATTCCTGTTGGGTGTTAACATGCTCAGTCAGGGTATGGAAAAACTGGCAGGAAATAAAATTCAGATGTGGTTGGATCGGATGACCAGCACCCATCTCAAAGGCGGATTATTTGGCGCAGCCGCCACCGCGCTCCTGCAAAGCAGCTCGATGGTGATGGTTACTATGATCAGCCTGATCAATGCTAATTTGATGTCTCTTGAGCAGGCCATCAGTGTCATGCTGGGACAAGAAATCGGGACAACGCTAACGGCTCAAATCGCAGCCTTCGATATGGGAGAGTTTTTCTTTCTTTTCGTGATTGGTGGTTTTATCCTGTTAGAATTTACCTCCAAAGGTGAGCTGAAGAAGTATGGCGAAATAGTGCTTGGCTTTGGGATTCTATTCCTGGGTATGGAAACAATGACCAGCGCCTTAAAAGTTCTGATGACCCTTCCCGAAGTGGCTGATATCATGGCAGTGATGGGGCAAAACATCTTTCTTGGTGTGCTGGCAGGCACCGTAGCAACTGCTATTGTCCAGTCCAGTTC
>CAZQSG010000081.1:7778-10782 GCA_964595925.1 uncultured Anaerolineaceae bacterium
TGGGACGTCAAATTGCGAATGCGCACACAGTTTTTAATGTTGCTGTCAGTCTATTAATGTTTCCCTTCATCACACTGATTACCAAAATGGTTATGAAGGTGGTTCCTGTAACCGTCACAAAGGAAGAAAAACTGACTCGTTATATTGACGAAGGTCAATTTGGTGTGCCTTCCATTGCATTGAATGAGGCTTTTCGAGAACTTCTGCTGGTTGGGGAAGTCAGTATTGAAATGGTTGAAAAGGCAAGCCACGCATTGTTGGTTAAAGATAAAGAAGCCGTCGAATGGGTACTGGACAAAGAAGATAAGTACGTGGATCCAGTAATTGACTCATTGGATATGTTTGTCAATCACCTTTATCTATCCGATCTGGATGAAAACCAGCAGAAGCAGGCCTTTCAGGTAAAAAGCGTTATCGTTGATATTGAACGTATCGCGGACCTGGCAGAAAACCTTGCAGAAAGTGCTCAGGAAAAAGAAGAAGATAATATAATCTTTACACAGTATGGCGAAAAAGCGATTGACACCTTAAGTAAAGCCGCCATTCAATCTCTAAAGTTTTCCCTGGCAGCATTAAGAACTGGCGATGTTGTACTTGCGAATCAGGTAATCAAATTTGAAACTGAGTTTGACAGCATGTATATGAAAGAACGTCAGAAGCATATTGAACGCCTTGAAAAAAATATTTGTTCCCCTGAAGCCGATGTAATTTTCTTAGAATCCATTCGCAACCTGGAGAGGATCAGCGACCACGCAGAGAACATCAGTGAAGATGTTATCCGCAACGCTGCCAGATATGTGAAAGTGCCTGTACCACAGGAATAAACAGCAGACGAAAGGGATTTTGAAATTGTTTCGATATCCCCTTTTTCTGGTTGTTTTCCGTTCTGCTGCCTGAAGCAAGCAAGTTGTTTAACAGGAAACTCCTTTTCGTCTATAAATTAATTGGATATAATAAAAATAATTTATTCCTTTCTAACCGTTATCTGGTTATTTCACTGTAAAAAATTCTTTCTCACTTGCAATCACCCACAAAAAATAAATTAAATTTATAGGAGACATTGCGATGAAGTTCTCACAACGTATAAAAAGCACTCATTTGTTGGCGTTGCTGTTGCTGCTGGTGCTGGTACTTACACTGGCTGCCTGCGCCAAGACGGCAAAGCCCACCCCTCAACCTGAAGAAGAAAAACCTGTTGAGGCAACTGCAACAGAAGTTCCAGTTGCTGCGGTTGAGGAAAATAAAGAAAGCGAAGAAGAGACAGAAGAGGAAATTCCTGAAGAGGAGATTGTTGAAGTTATTGATGAACCTGATCCTTTGCGCGTGATGCCCTCCTGTGAAGAAGGCAGCTGGGTATCACCCGTTGATGGCGCACGCCTGATCTGCATTCCTGAAGGTGTATTCATGATGGGGTCGTCTGAAGAAGATGAGATGGCGCAGGATGATGAAAAACCGATGCACGAGGTTGATGAGGAAGACTTCTGGATTTATGAAAACGAAGTCACCAATCATATGTTCCAGCAATTTATTGAGGCGACGGGGTATATAACTACCGCAGAGGTATTGGGTAATGCCTACACATGGACAGGTGAAACCTGGGACAGTGTAGAAAACGCCGATTGGATGCATCCTCAGGGTGAGAATTCTGATCTGACGGGTCTTGAAAACCACCCCGTTGTAAACGTCTCTCAGCAGGACGCCTCTTTTTATTGCGAATGGGCAAATAATGGTGATCTTCCTTCAGAAGTGGAGTGGGAAAAAGCAGCCCGCGGCACCGATCAACGTCTTTATCCCTGGGGAAACGAAGCCCCCAACGAAGAACGGGCCAATTACGAAGGCAGCGGAACAATAGACGTCACAGAGTATGAAAAGGGTATCTCGGGCTATGGTGTCTACAATATGGCGGGCAATGCGGCCGAATGGATCAGTCATCCCTATGACGCAGATTTTTATAAAACGGGAGAACTCGCCTTTAATTTCAACGGTGAAACGCAATGGGTCACCCGCGGCGGCAGCTTTAAGGACAGCGAAGTTGAAATCCGAACGACTGACCGCCAACCAATATCGGAGGAGATTGAAGCAGCTGATTCAATTGGTTTTCGATGTGTTGTCCCCGCCTTAGGCGGTGTACTCGAATCCAGCTCTGAATTCGGCGATTCATCCTGCCAAATGGTTCTTTCGCCAGATTTTGCAACCACTATCATTACAGAAGAAAACAGCACCCTTCTTAAAGAATATGTATGGGAAGATGAAGAGAACGATCAAGAACAGGAACAGACCCTTTATGATTACTGGCTGAAGTTTGGATTCCAGATTGGATTTCGTGTGGACGGGCAGAGTCACTATCATTATATTTTCCAGACACCCTGTAAACAAACCTACGCAAAGCTAGCGCCGATCAAAGATGGAAAGATATGGGGGCAGGCCATAGTCATGATTGGGGTTTACCGCGGGAGCAATGTCGCTCTGATTGATAATGGGGACCTCATTTATTTTCTCACAGCCGGCTCCGAATTACATCAAAAAGAAGATGGTTCGCTCGTTGTTATCATCCCTGATGCAGAATGCAGCAGTGAATATGACCCTGACGGCAGCAGCGCGGAACAGCAAGGACCGATCGAACTGTCTGGGGGCGGTGTAACCAGTTTTTCAACCACAGAGAACGACGATGGGTCTATTGAACTCGTTTTCAACCTCGCAACTGATCAATATCCAGAAGGGTTTGATGCGTGGAGTCAACGGATTGCTGAAAGCGGCGCCTTTCGTGATGGCTATAGTTCCTCACGATCAGAATCGAACGGTGTCACCACTGCGCTTTCCTTCACGCTCCCTCTACCTGCTGGTTCGACAGTTGAACTTAACGATGATGTCCTGACAGTTATTATCAACCCATAGTAAATAACACCTCGGAGGGCTTATGTCCCTCCGAGGTCTATCTGACGACGTCCAAAGATACCGAAGGTTCAATTGGAAATCTGATCGATTATACGGTAAGGTTTCGGAA
>CAZQSG010000082.1:0-10746 GCA_964595925.1 uncultured Anaerolineaceae bacterium
CTTGATCAACTCAACCTCTGTTGCAGGTGCTTGATAAGTAATCGTTGCACTTTTATTTTCTACATCAACATCAACCCCTGTTACCCCCTCCACATCTTCTAATTCAACCTTGATCGTCATAGCACAATGATTACAGTGAATTGCCGGAATAGCATAATAACCTTTCGTCATATTCATTTCTCCTGAATAATTATTTATAGTTTTCTATATATTATTATAACGACTATAAATCGTTCTGTTTCTAAGTGTTTTGTTAGAATTCCGATTACTTACTCTGTTTTCAAAAATGATTTATTGATTTAAAAAGGGATTCTTCCTTTTTAAAGAAGAACCCTTTTTAAATTGAAGCGATTGGAACAAGTTTTATTTTACATATGCCCACTCTACCAATGACCTAGCAACCAATCCCGGGACATCCAACTCTGATTCAGGATCAAACAGCCTTATTCCATGCTCGCCACCTGAAACAATGAACGATTCATAATTCTCTCCCTCATACGCCAGGCAAGTATCCGGGCAATGACCATCATTTTCAGCCGCCACACACCGAACAGGGACACCAGCCTCATCAAGTTTGGCAACACCCTCGCCATAATCCTCATCCAAATAGCTGCCAGGCGAAAGTGAAATCACGCCAATACAGGATACAGAATCATCATCCAATAAGCGAACACAGGCATTTACACCTGCATCAGCGCCAATGCTTGTTCCCAGGACAATAATTTTTTGAGGATCAATACTGGTAAAGGAAGCCGCAGCCTTGATGGCAGAAACAGCATCAATGATCCATTCTTCTTTTGATTCCACCGAATCACTATTGCAGCCGCCAATACAATTCCGGAAAGTAAAACTGAAAACCCCGAAATCTGCTCCCTCAATCATCGGAGTAAACCATCGGGGATCAGCCCAAAATTCATTGCTGGAACGAACGGCTTCCGTCAAACCACGGTTTTGAATCCACGGAGCAATCGCAATCCATTCAACGTTATGATCCATCGGGTATTGATGCATCAAGACAACCACAGGTGCGTTCTGAGAAGCAGGTGGGAAAAAGTCCCCCATCAGTTCAGTGCCGTCTTCTGCTGTGAAATTGATGTTCAGGGGAAATGCAGGCAAAGGGGTCGGCGCGGCCACAACTTCGGACGTTTCTTCATCTTCCACAGGAACCGCAGTAGGGTCAACCTCCTCCGTTGGCTCAGGTTCCTGTGTGGGAACATCTGTTGGTTCTTTCTCTTTATCTTCCGTCGTTGTTTCTTCTTTCGTTTCAACTTCAGACACGCCCAACTCGTCCTGTAATTCCTTACACCCGGCAATGAAAAGCAAACTCACCAACAAGAATAATACCAATAACTTTTTCATCATTCACCTATCCTTTAATTTTTCTATCCTAATTAATTAATCGTACCGAAACGTCTGACTTTAATCAACCCGACAAAGCAATCCTTTTAAATACATACCTTCAGGAAAATCAAGAGAAATGGGATGATCTTCACCTTGAACCATTTTATTTATAATTTTTGCATGCACTCCAGCATCCAGAGCAGCCCCTGCAACAATTTTCTGGAATAAATCTGCTGAAATTCCTCCTGAACAGGAGTATGTAAACAACAGGCCACCAGGACGAAGCAATTTCAGAGCCAGAAGATTAATATCTTTATATCCCCTGGCAGCACGCTGCGCCAACGCTGAGGTTGGTGCGAACTTAGGTGGATCCAGAATAATAACATCAAACGTGTGCCGCGAATCCCGAAATTTTCGCAACTGATGAAAAACGTCCGCTTCCATCCATTCCGCATCCGCCTCTCCAAAACCATTTAACCGCAGGTTTTCTTCTGCAATCCTCAGAGCATCCTTTGAAGAATCAATGGAAATAACAGAAGATGCACCACCGGCCAGAGCGTATACCGAGAAGGCACCAGTATAACAAAAACAGTTAAGAACATCTGCAGCTTCTGGCATCATTTCGCGTAACATTTGCCGATTTCTTCGCTGATCAACATAAAATCCTGTTTTCTGCCCATTTTTTAAATTCACCAAAAACTGAAGTTGGTTTTCTTCAATAATAATTTTCTCAGGCACTTCCCCGCGAAGGATACCCGTCCGTGGTTCCAGCCCTTCCAATGTTCGCACATCAACATCTGAGCGCTCAAAAATGCCTTTCGCACCAGTCTCTCTCATAAGCGAGTCTGCTACTACTTCCCGCCAGGCTTCAGCGCCTGCAGAAAGTACCTGCATTACCAGAACATCATTATATTGATCAACAATGAATCCCGGAAGCCGATCTGATTCACCGTGAATTAACCGCATGGCAGTTGATTCATCAGAAATTTTTAGGGCTTTTCGCATTCCAATCGCCACCCGAATTCGTTCTTCCAGGAAATTTTCATCGACTTCTTCATCCTGATTCCAGGTCCAGATTCGCACTCGTATCTTTGACAAAGGGCTGTACGCCCCACGAGCCAGCCAGTTCCCTTTCGAATCAAACACATCAACTGTCTCTCCCGGTTTCGGATCGCCCTTTAATGATTCAATTGCCCCTGAGAAAACCCAGGGATGCCGGCGTAATAAAGATTTTTCACGCCCCTTTTGAAGTTTGACCGTACCTGTTATCACCATCTACTCTTTCTCCCCAATCATTGCCAATATGCCAGATTCGTCCAAAATCTGTATCCCAAGCTCTTTAGCTTTACTTAATTTTGATCCAGCAGCTTCCCCTGCAACCAGATAAGAAGTTTTTTTACTCACACTTCCGGTCACCTTTCCACCATGCCTAATTAGCATTGCCTTCATTTCATTTCGTGAATAAGAAGGTAATGTCCCAGTTATCACAAAAGTCAACCCACTAAGTTTTAATTCACCCTTAGGTTGAACTTCATCTTTTTCTATATGTTGAACAGGATTGAGGCCAACCGATTTCATCTTGGTTAACAATTTTTGATTTTCACTCCGCGCGAACCAATCAACAATCGCTTTGGCAATATTTGGGCCGACACCCTCAATTGCTTCCAATTCCTCTTGTGTTGCTTTTCCTAACGCAGAGAGGCTTCCGTAACGAGCTGCTATGTCTGCCGCCATCACCTCACCTACACCACGAATTCCTAGTCCATTCAACAGACGAGATAGACTCTGCCGTTTGGAGGTCTCAATAGCGTTGAGCAAATTATCAACTTTTTTCTCACCAAACCCTTCCAGCGCTAATAATTGATCACGATCAAGAGTATACAAATCTGCAAGATCAGAAACCAGACCTGCATCGATTAGTTGCTTCACAATTTGGATTCCAAGACCAACAATATTCATCGCTGATTGTGAGACAAAATGCTCCAGATGTCGAATTAATTGTGCTGGACATTGTGTATTCACACAATACCAGGCCACTTCACCATCAAAGTTTACTAAATCTGACCCGCAGGAAGGGCAGTGTTTTGGCGGCACATAGGATTTCTCGCTACCATCACGCACCTCTGTGATAGGACCGATCACATAAGGAATCACGTCACCTGCTCGCTTGATTAGTACCCGATCCCCCTCCCGAATATCCTTTTCCTGGATAAAATCAAAATTATGCAACGTGGCATGCTGAACAGTAACCCCCCCCACTTTCACCGGTTCAAGCACAGCAAAGGGTGTGATCACACCTGTACGCCCGACATTAGTTTTTATTTCCAATAACTTTGTTGTGACTTCTTGGGCCGGATACTTCAACGCCAACGCGCCTCGCGGGTCTTTTCCGACAATTCCTAAGTCGTCAGAGAGTTGAATATCGTTAATTTTGATCACAATTCCATCCACTTCGAAATCCATTTGCTCTCTCTCTGTCAGCCTTTCCTCACAAAGTTGAATCACCTGTTCGATATCTTCCACATAGGTAGAGAAACTACTGACTGGAAATCCCCAGTCTTTTAATAAATTTAAACGCTCCCATTGTGTTTTAGGCAATAAATATTCCTCCGACACATCTACGATTGAATAGCAAAACCATGTCAGAGGACGCTGTGCCGTTAATTCTGGATCCAACTGTCGTAGGGCCCCGGCCGCAGTGTTACGCGGATTTAAATAGGTTCTCCCGCCGGCAGCAGCCATTTCTTTGTTTAATGACTCAAAGTCAGGCAGGCGGATGAACGCTTCGCCACGCACTACCAATCGCTGGGGAATATTGGGATATTGTTCGGTCTGACGCACTTTTAGTGGTACAGAACGAATTGTTTTCACATTCGAGGTAATATCTTCACCCACTTCTCCATTCCCCCTGCTTGCGGCCATCGATAAGATTCCATTTTCATAATGAACAACAATTGTTAATCCATCGATTTTAGGTTCAATCGTAAAATCAGCATTTAAAACGCGTTCATCTACTTTGCTGATCCGCTCAATCCAGCTGCGGACACCTTCCAAATCGGTCACGCTCGCCAGAGAAAGGATTGGGGCAGGATGATTCACTTTCCTAAATCCTTCAGACAATCCTCCCCCAACACGCTGTGTGGGTGAATCTGGGGTAATCCATTGAGGATGCACGGCTTCAATTCCCTCCAAGCGCCTCATTAATTGATCATATTCCAGGTCACTTACAATTGGAGAATTTAACACATAGTAACGATAGGAAAAATCATTAATTTTTTCTCTTATTGCTTCTAATTCTTTCTTAAGCGACGAGGAGTCAATATTGCCGTCAGAATCTTCCTGCTCAAAACCAGAAACTTGTTTCACGCCTTTTTCCTTTACTTATAAAAATAAAACATGCTATGATCTATTTTAATGCAGAATATCAACACCTTACAATGAAATTGACAACTTGTTTGTTCGGTTAGAAACCGAATTGTTGGCTTAGTCCCTGTCCCAACTCCATATATCCATGAAAAAACCAGATCAAGCATTACAGCATATCATTCAATCAGCAAAAACAGAAAATCTCAATGAAGCTCGTTTAATGCTTCGGACTCGGTTAGAACATAACCCACTGGATGAGCAAACCTGGTATTTACTAGCTTTATTAGCTGCATCTAACCAGAAGAAATTTCTTTATTACCAGCAATGCCTCAAAATAAATCCAAACAATCAACGCGCTGTTGAAAAATTACAGCTTCTGTTGGATTTCACAAACGACGAATTTCAATAAGCCCCACTCAATTTTTCTGGCTTTCTTGCAATTCCTAAAAAATAAGGATTGATCCCAATCGAGTCTTCTTCCACAACCCGAATTACACGCAATACAGCCTCTTGTTTAGCTTACCAAATCGCGAAAAACTTTTCATTGCAACACCTGTCTATGTAATTCGTAGTATATAATAGATACAGATTAAAGCAACAATTAACAATCGATGTTTTTAATAGTCTTCCCATAAAACCTTACGCATAACTAAATATTACATTGGAGGAAAACATGGCAGGAAAAATTATTGGTTATATCGCTTCCGCGATATTGATCTTTTTTGGTGTGCTCTTCATCTGGGGTTCCTTTGGTGAGGGTGGTTCGCCAGGATGGATAATTATCGGCATCATCACCGTTGCAATTAGCTTTGGCATCATTTTCCTTATATCCAGGAGTAAAAAGACATCTGGCAGCGAACAGAAAGACATTGTCTATAATATCGACCTCCCCGGTGAAGTAAGTCTGGACACCATTAAATGCCAATCCTGCGGCGGCACACTCACAAAAAACGATATCAAAATGGTAGCTGGTGCTCCCGTTGTCACCTGCCCTTTTTGTGGAACAACCTATCAGATCACAGAAGAACCGAAATGGTAATAATGAGTTTTTCCCTTTTCCGTTCTTTAATTAATCAACAAATGAAGGAGGCCTTTTCATGAAAAAAAGATTGTTCTCCATGGCTATTCTGATCGCCATGCTCTCATTGATCTTTGGTTCTGTAACTGCTCAAAGCTATTCATTTTCGGTTCCTACCGCAACCACAGAATTGTATATCAACTCTGATGGAACAGCCACTATCCGTTATTCCTATACGTTCCAAAATGAACCCGGCGCCCCCCCCATCGAATATATCGATGTAGGTTTGCCCACATCTGAATTTTCACTGGACAATGTAAATGCGTCCATCAATGGGAGCAGTATCACCTCGATTTCCTATGCCGATCCTCAATATATACCTGACGCGCAAGGGGTTACTCTGGCATTGGGCACTCTAGCCATTCCTCCTGGAGAGAGTGGAACAGTTACATTATCTATCTTCAATCTAACAGGTTTGTTATACACTGCGGATGAGCCTGAAGATTATGCCAGCTTTTTATTCATGCCCAATTACTTCGGCAGCGAATACACAAAAGGCAGTACGAACTACACCATGTACATCTTCATGCCGCCGGGGTTGGGAAATAATGAACCACGTTATTTTCCGGCAGAAAAATGGCCAGGAACAGATGAACCCACAGAAATCGGAATCACAGACACTGGGCGCATTTATTATATGTGGAACAGTTCCGAAGCAGATACTCATTCAAAATACCGATTTGGCGGCGCCTTTCCTAAGCAATATGTCCCAGAAGGAACTCTTGTTGCACCGCCGACCTTTCTTGAAAAACTGGGGGCCTTCATTGATAATGCACTCAATGTGGTGGTACCCATTTGCTTCGGCAGTCTTTTTATTATCGGCCCCATTGGCCTAGGCATCCTTGGCAGTAAACAGCAGAAAAAACGAAAACTCAAATACCTGCCGCCTAAAGTCCGGATCGAAGGACACGGTATCAAACGCGGGTTGACTGCGGTTCAGGCAGCAATCCTGCTTGAAAAACCAATGGATAGTATCATCACGATGATCTTATTCTCCACCATTCGAAAAGGCGCCGCAGAGGTGGTTAAGGAAGATCCGCTAAAAATCAAGGTTATCGAACCACTTCCAAAAACCCTTTATCCGTATGAAAAGAATTTCCTTACTGCAATGAAAGAATCCAGGGTAACCAGCCAGCGCCGAATGCTGCAAAACTCAATGGCAAAATTAGTCAAAGCAGTCAAAGAAAAGATGAAAGGCTTCAGCTATAAAGAAACCGTTGCCTATTATGAGGATATTGTTGAGCGCGCATGGAAACAGGTCGAAAACGCTGACACACCTGAAGTCGCGATGGAAAACTTTGATAAATATATGCCATGGACTATGCTGGACGACGAGAATGAAAGGCGCACCCGTGAGGTCTTTACACCAATGCGCCCTGTCTTTATGCCAATTTGGTGGAGCCGTTACCGCCCTTCCTATCGTCCAACGTCTACGGGGACTTCAACGCCCTCCACTGGCTCATCCATACGACCGTTTAGCGGTGGAAGATCCTCTATGCCCTCTTTGCCCGGTGCTGATTTCGCCGCTGGTCTCGTTTTGGGAACACAAAGCTTTGCAACCAACACCATTGGCAACCTGACATCATTTACAGAAAAGATTACCAACAAGACCAATCCAATCCCCAAACCTACCTCCTCTGGCAGAAGCGGCGGCGGCGGAAGCAGTTGTGCTTGCGCCTGTGCTGGATGTGCCTGTGCCTGTGCTGGCGGCGGTCGTTAGAATAAACTATATTCTCTGGGGTAACGAAAACCACCTCAGAGAATCATTAAACTTATGATGAAAAAAAAGAATTTACTCCCTAATAATAAAATTCCAAAAAAACCTCCCAAATCTGGTATTTATCATTATCAGATTAAAACTGAGGAGTTTAATAGCCGCATCCATTTAAGAGTCGAAGAAGATGGCTCCGGTTTTATGCTGCTGAATGCAAATAACATTTACTTCATGAACCCCACAGCCATGTTTATGGCCTATCTAAAAATGGAGGGAGCCTCACCCGCGCAAATTTATCAGCGCTTTAAACATCTTTACAATGTTGAAAAAGCGGATCTTGAAACTGATTATCTCTACTTCGAGAACATTTTCTATGAACTCAGCCATTCAACGGGAAAGTGCCCCCTCTGCGATCTGCACCTTGAGACCCTCCCGCCCAATTCACAAGTGCCGCTTGCACCATATAGGATGGATTTAGCGCTCAGCTATCAGTGCAATAATAATTGTGGTCACTGCTACAATGCCAGACCTCGAAACTTCCCCGAAATGAGTACCGCAGAATGGAAACGTGTTCTTGACCATTGCTGGGAACTTGGAATCCCTCACATCATTTTCACTGGCGGCGAACCAACCCTGCGCAAAGACCTCCCTGAATTAATCGCCTACGCAGAACACCTCGGACAGATCACCGGCATCAATACGAATGGACGCTTGTTAGCAGACAAATCTTTCGTTCAACAACTCGTTGATGCGGGTTTGGATCATGTCCAGATCACAATTGAATCCCACGACGCCGCTGTCCATGATCAAATGCAGGGCGTCCCTGGTGTCTGGGAGCAAACTGTGGAAGGTATTAAAAACACAGTTGAGTCACCGCTTTATATGATGACCAATACCACAATGCTGTCCCTCAATCATGATACGATTCCTGACACGCTGGATTTCCTGGCAGACCTTGGGGTGCCGACCGTTGGTTTGAATGCCCTGATTCATTCAGGCAGAGGTGCAACAAGCGATCAGGGGTTGCATGAGCCACAAATTGAAGCTTTGCTTGAGATAGCCAAAGAGAAAACCACAGCTCACCAACAACGCCTGATCTGGTACACCCCCACACAATACTGTCATTTCAACCCGATCTTACAGGGCGTTGGCGCAAAAGGCTGCTCTGCAGCCCGGTATAATATGTGTATTGAACCCAATGGAGATGTTCTTCCCTGCCAATCCTATTATCAGTCTGTTGGCAACTTTTTAGAGACTGATTGGGATGAAATCTGGCATCATCCGCTTTGTGAATCAATCCGAAATCGTGATTATGTACCTCAGGCCTGCAAAGCCTGTACTTTACTGGATGAATGTGGTGGTGGTTGTCCATTAGCCTACACCGCAAATGCTTATAAAACGCCATATCCATTTGGCGATAAATTACCTGAAGAATTGGAGTTAATGAGCGATGAAATTCCTAAATAATCTGATACAGAAATTATTTCCACCTTATCAACCCATCAAATCTGGCATTTTTAGCTACCGGCCTGAAGAGAACAGTACTTCTTTTCCCTATCCAATGCACCTGCGCATAGAAAATCCTGAACATGCTCTACTCATCCTCAATGCCAGAACAGTTCTGCATCTGAACCAGACAGCAGCAGAATTCCTTTATCACTTTATCAATGGTACTGAAAGGGATGCAATTCTGAAACAAATGAGTAAACGCTATCAGGCCCCCAGGGAAACCATCGAAAAAGATTATGACAGTCTCTTTGAACGACTCACTCTCTTGATGACAATGCCCGATCTTGACCCTGTCAGTTTTCTTGATTTTGACCGCCAGGATCCTTACTCTGGCGATCTGAGCGCTCCTTACCGCCTGGACCTCGCCCTTACCTATCGTCAAGATGGCACCGAAACGAATGGCCTTCTTGCAAAACGGGTAGATCAAGAACTTAGCACGGATGATTGGAAAAGAATCATCAACCAGGCCTGGCAGAACGGGATACCGCATCTTGTATTTACCGGCGGTGAACCCACCTTGCGGGATGACTTGCCCGAATTAATTCAGCAAGCTGAGAACAATGGACAGGTTACCGGTCTGTTGACAAACGGCGTCAAGCTGGCAGATGCCGCATATACCCAACAGCTCTTGCAATCTGGCATTGACCACATCATGCTTGTGCTTCATCCCGAAATCCCGGCCTGCTGGCAGGCACTTGAACTGCTTATGCCTGATGATATTTTCGTCACCGTTCATCTCACAATCAAGGATGAAGACACAGAAAAATATCAGCAATATCTTGAACGATTGGACGCCATCGGTGTTACATCCATCTCTCTCAGCGTGATTGAAACCTCCCTGCAAGAAACCTTGCAAAAAGTCAATGAAATTGCACTCGATATGGGTTTCTCGATTGTCTGGGACCTGCCCGTCCCTTATTCAGTTCTCAACCCAGTAACATTGGAGTTGAATGAAGAAGAAAGCGCCATTCGAGCAGAAGGACGCGGTTGGCTCTATGTGGAACCGGATGGAGATGTACTCAAAGCACAGGGACTCACTGATGTTCTCGGTAACATGTTGAGAGACAGCTGGACCAGTATCTGGTCAAAAACCGGATAAATGCCCAATCAGAAAGAACTGCATCAGCGCTATCAAATTCAGGCCGCATGGACAAAACCCATGCGGCAGCATTGCCTTTCTCAGTGTCTGACCACCGCCCCTCTCCGAATTCTTGAGGTGGGGTGTGGAACGGGGGTAATTCTATCAGAACTTCATAATCAATACCCAACAGCGCAATGCGTTGGGATTGATGTGGATTCAGAAGCTCTTCACACCGCCCTTCAATCCAAATTGTTGAGTGGCTATGCGCAGAGTGATGCCGTCTCTCTCCCCTTCCCCTCCAACTCCTTAGACCTGATTTACTGTCATTTTTTCCTCCTCTGGGCTTCCCCGCTTGATGTCATTCTTCAAGAGATAAAACGCGTCCTCCAACCCGGTGCACCCTTCATCGCCTTCGCGGAGCCTGATTATGGCGGCCGCATCGATTTCCCCTCTGATCTGCAACTCCTCGGCGACTGGCAGGAGGGTGCTCTCCGCAAACAAGGAGCACACACACGGATCGGCCGCCAGCTCGGAGAGCTGCTTCAACAGGCAGGGCTGACCAGCATCGAAACGGGTCTGATCGGAGGGCAATGGAAGATTCCGCAGGAGGCAAACCGCTTCAACAACGAATGGCACACACTGGAAGCAGATTTACTC
>CAZQSG010000083.1:0-7874 GCA_964595925.1 uncultured Anaerolineaceae bacterium
GCTGCCTGCCATTGACCGAAATACGGTACTGTATCAGGCAAGAGGTGGCTGCCAAACCCAAACACATCTGCCATACCGCTGAAAACACAAATCACAAAACCAGTCGCCACAAGGCGGGGCCCAATGTCAGCCAGTAATGAAAGCTCCCGCTTCCCCCATAACCCGGCCAGACTGGAATAACCGCCGACACAAATAAACGCCAGCCCGATCGTAAAGGTGGCAATTTGAACAAACCCGATCACGGGGCTTCGGTCTGCGCCGAAAAAGTCAGGGCGAGTACCCAGAAGGAACAGGATAAATCCAATCACAGTTAATACTAAACCAAACCGAACCTTACCGACTGAATACTTTTCAACCAGTGTCTGATCAGATTTTTCTATTTGTTCAACAGTTTCGCTGTTGTTAATTTCTTGCGGAGAAGCTTCCTTCGAATTTGCTTCCTGGTGCAATTCTGTCATAACCTACCTGAATATATTTTCGAGGATTCGCTGCCAATTTCGACCGAAAATATCTTGAATCTCATCCTCATTATACCCTTTATTGGTTAATACCGAGTTCATTTTCTGCAAATCGGCAATAGTGTTCAATCCATCCGGCACACTTGCAAGTCCAAATCCACCATCAAAGTCAGTACCAAACGCAACATGGCGGGTATTTCCTGCTATCTGACAGACATGATCAATGTGTGCAGCAAAATCGTCCAGAGAAACATCTTCTTTACGACTTTTTTTCGGCAAATTGCCGCGCAGGAAAGCGTTGGCGGGAACAATTCCGATAACCCCGTCCCGTTCGATAATATGTTCAATTCCCTCATCTGTAATCAGCCGCTCTCGGTGTTCGCCATTCACCGTTTCGCAGGCAATATGAGAAGCAAACACAACATCCCCCGGATAAGCCTCCACTGCCTGAAGTAAAGAATGATGATTCATATGGCTCACATCAAGGGCAATACCTAATGCAGCCATCACGTTCAGCAGGTCATACCCTTCTGTGGTGAACTCGTGGGGTTCCTGACCGCCGAAGCCAGCACCGCAGTACCTTCCACCGCCCCAAACCGGCCCTACCATTCGCACACCACGATCCCGCCATTCAACGAGATCATCCAGATGAGGTAAACCTTCAGCACCTTCCATCGAAAGAGCGATCCCTACTGGATGAGTCGTTTCTGGATACTCAGCCGGGGCAGAGCTCCATCTTTCCAGCACTTCATCAAAGTCACTGCGAGAAGAAATTAGGCGGAACATCTCGGGATTATCTTCACATAAATCACGATAGGCATGATATTGCTGCAAATGCAGCTTGCGAGCTTCATGAGGATTTGTCCAGAACTGCCCTTCCCAACCCTTCGCAGCATGCTGTGGTGTAATATAAAGCGTGCCGAATATGACAGCAATCTGCCCCATCTGGTATTCTGGCCACCCTAAAAGAGTTTCTCCGTTCTGATCAGGCACTTTTGTGTTCTTCTCAATTTTACGCGTATCAAAAACGCTGCGCCGATAATCACGTTGGAATTCCAACATGTTATAAGCCATATCCTGGTGGGCATCTATGATCCAGGGCATATAAATGAACCTCCATTATTTTCATAACTCAAAAAGCACACCGAAGGGTGGGGCTGACCCTAAGCGAATTTGGCAAATTCGCATTTTCACTGCTTTACAAACCAGGAATCAAATCGGAAAGTTTAGCCCAGGCCACGCCGATCACCCTGTCGCCGCCGCCGTAGTATACCATGATTTCGTCTTCGTCTGCGATGATTTGACCAGCGTCCTTCGTCCTGGCAACTGCGCCATCGGTAAATACAACAGTGGGCGCCCATCCGTAGAGTTCATACTCTTCGGTGGGTATAAATATAGGGTCAGGCGAACGATAGAGTACCTGACTGGGGTCATTCAAGTCGAGTAAAACCGCACCTAACATATAGGTCCTGCGGCCTCTTCTCATCCCCACCCCATGATAGATTAGCAGCCAGCCGTGACTGGTTTTCAAAACTTGCGCTCCGGCTCCCACACGCTCAGAATCCCACATTCCAGGGCGAGATTTCATGATGGTCTCGAAGTCAGCCGGCCAGGGAGTGTTCAACATGTCAGAATAACTGATGGCGGTGTCACGCACTTCGCCGCGAATCGGCCGCCGCAGCATGGCGTATTTGCCATTGATTTTTTCAGGAAACAGAACTGCATTTCGATCCAGTGTGCCGGGGAACACGGGACCATGCCGTCTCCACCTGCTATTTATTTCTGCAGCGGGGGTATGGGGCAAGGCGATGAAATCTTGTTTACCAATGGAGGCCAGGGCAATTTGCAGCACATCACTGTAGGCACTGTAAGTCAAGTAGACCCGCTCACCAATCAAAACCAGGCGCGGGTCCTCACAGCCCCCCTTTTCTCGGAGCCTGGTTTGCTGCAATGCTTTGTTGGGCAGCTCGTATTCTGTTGTGGGACTAAAGATGGGATATGACAACCTGCCGTCGATATGGGTGCCATCTTTGCTCCAGGCCAGCCCAAAACGTGAAAGATGGTCGTCACCAAAAGCCCGGTAGACAATATAAATAATTCCGTCCAGCCGGATGGCGGCTGGATTGTAGACCATTTTCGATTCCCAGGGATGTTCGCGAATCGGTTCGAGGATGGGATTCCCCTTGAATCTGGTTAAGACATTGGCCTGTTCGAAGAGTTCGTTCAGCGGCTGCTCGCGCAAAACCTGTCGGAATTCAGCGCTTGAACCATTCAAGTAGGCCGCTTCAAAATTAGAAAGTATTACCAACTCACCAATCGTCATCGGTTTGCCGTCAACGAGCACAACCTCCTTTTCCAGGAGACCATCCATTTCCAGAGCAACTCTGACCTTTTTGACGATACCTTCATCCATGATTACGATGTCGGTCAATAACTGCCCCTGCTGCGATACTACGACTTGCTGGTTGAGTTGTTCTACCTGGAAGAGCAAACTACCTGCTCGGGTTTGCATGCTTCGTACCACGCAATCGATGACAACAGCTCTCGTCCTCACCCTGCCTTTCAAGATTTTAGTCTTGCCCAGGATCACCGCACCCCTTTCAACCGTGACATCCTCTCCCAATTCCACCTCTCGGCCGATGAGTGCACCGTTTCTTAATTCTGCTTCCAGTGTTTGTCTCAAGATTGGATCGGAGAATGCCTCCATCGCCATGTTGTAGTAGTCTATCCTCTTGCTCAAAATCTCGTCAGTGAACCATCCTGTACTCATTTCTTGTCCTTTAGCGACTTCCTTGCCAGTATGATATTCGCAAAGATTCCAGGTGCGGTACATCTGTCAAACAAGCTCTAAGCGAATTAACTCCTGGTAAAATTTTACCAGATAGTCAATCAGCAAGAATGAAATACTGTGCAAATAATTCCTTACCCACTCCCTGAAAAGCAGGTTGAATAAACAATCGAAAATTTAATAACCTCTGAATTTTTCCAGGATAAAAAAACAAACCCCTCAGAAATTGAGGGGTTTGTTTAGCTTCTTGAAAAGACGATGAATTATTCTTCGTCAGTGACTTCAGTGACTTCAACAGCTTCAGTAACTTCGGGAACTTCCGGAACTTTAGCAACTTCAGGCTCGGTTGTCGTTTCTGTAGTTTCTGTAGTGTCAGCAGACTCTGTAACATCTGTGAGCAGGTCTTTCCAGTCCTGTTCCGCATATTTCATAGAATCTACACGGCGAAGGCTGAGGCCGATACGATGTTCTTCAGGTTCGATTTTGATCACACGCAAGTTTACTTCATCACCCTCGCTGAGAACCTCTTTGGGATGTTCCACACGGCGATCACTCAATTCTGATATATGAACAAGTCCTTCCAGGCGGGGTTCAATTTCAGCAAAGGCGCCAAAACTGGTCAGGCGGGTAATCTTGCAGGAAACCATTTGTCCAACTTTATACTGCTTGGCTTTGTCTGCCCAGGGATCTGGCTGCAATTGGCGAAGAGAAAGCCCAATGCGTTTCTTTTCTTTCTGAACACTGATCACCTTGACTGTGACAATTTGACCAACTTCTAATACCTCTGAAGGATCCTTGATGCGGTCCCAGGAAATTTCAGAAAGGTGAACCAGACCATCAGCGCCATTGATATTAACAAAAGCACCAAAGCTGGCAAGGCTGGTGACGCGGCCTTCATAGTCATCGCCAATAACCAACTGCTCGATGATTTTTTCTTTCACAGCTTCGCGGGTTTCACTGCTGGCTGCACGTTCTGAAAGAATCAACCGACGTCGATTGCGATCAACTTCAATCACACGAATATCAATATCTTCGCCATACATTTCACCCCAGCGTTGTTCAGGGGTGTTGCCCTTCATACGAGCACGGCGAGAGAACGAAAGTTGGGATGCTGGAACAAAGCCATTCAGTTCGCCAATCTTAACCAGCAAACCGCCTTTGTTGTAGCCCGCAACTTTGCTGCTGACTATCTCTTTGCTCTTCTCAAGTGCCTCGACCTGCTCCCAGTTTACAGCCTCACGGGCACGCAAGAATGAAAGAATGAGATTACCATGTTTGTCTTCCGGGTTTACGATGTAGACAGAAATATCCTGACCTACTTCGAAAGATTTCTTGTCCTCATCCGTAATCTGTTCATATTCACGGGGACTGATGATACCTTCCGATTTCGTTCCAATACTTACCAGTATTTGGCCGTTGTTAATGCTGGCTATTATACCGGTTCGGATTTCTCCCCGTTTGGGGACGTCTAGCTCGACACCTTCTTGGGCGAGCAGCATTTCCATGCTTTCGATAATTTCCTCAGGATTTTCGTCCTGATTGTCCAAATTGTTCTGATTGTCTGTTTGATTCATATTAATTAAAAACTCCAGTAAAATGTAATAACAAGATTATAAAGTGCTTTTCAAGCTTTGACAATAGCAAAAGCCCTCTTCTGAGGGCTTTTTTATAAAGAAAAGAATAATAATTTTCATTATATTGGCATTTTACTAATTTTTAAGGTTATTTGCACCTGAATACATAGTTGCAGGATAGAAAATTCAGATTACGCCCGATGGTTCTTAAGAGGCATCTCTTATTTTCTCGATTATTAATATTTTTTGCTCACATTGTCTTAACTGCATAACTTGATCACTATTCTTATAAAGCTGTATTGCTCGCTCTAAGCGAATGATCGCTTCCTTAAAGTTCTCTTTAAACATCATTATTTCTGCATATAATTCAAAACACCAGGCCACCCAAATTTGGACAATTTGCGGGTCAAAATCCAGTGTTTCATTACTGATAATATCCATTGCTTTATCAAGTTCGCGCAGAGCACGATCATGGTTGTTGCCCTTCACAGCAATATCAGCCAGCAAAAGGGCACAGCGCATTTGTCCCAAAGCGTCTGGCACCGACTGAGCATACTCTAATGCCTGTTCCGTCACACGCTTTGCGTATTCGAGTGAGTTTTGAGTAACTAGAAAGTTTGCTTTTTCAATCAGAAGAGAAGAGAGTACTCTGTAAATTTCATAGACTTCGGTCACGCTTTGATCCTGTAACATCACCCTGAGTGTGCTGACAAGAGGTTCAATTTCCATCAGCCCTTCACCAATAGAACCCAAACGTCGATAAAAAACCATCAAGGCAGGAGCAGCTTGCCGAATCTGATCATAAAGACCATAGTAAACGGCTTCTTCCCAGGCCTGCCTGATGTTTGGAAGTTCATATTGAATTTCATAGACTTGAGACCAATTCGACTCAACCACTAAATTCACATACCGCTTGAAAAGGAAGTATAAAAAGAATTCACAATAATCTCGCCGGAATGATTCTTCCGCAGTGGGGTCTTCCTGATTACTTTCGACCAGGTGTTGATAAGCATATTCCTTTAATAAGGGATGCACATAATAACGACCTGTTTTTTGTGAGCGGTCAATAAAAGCATGCCGTTTCAAGGTCAGAAGATCGTGCTGATTGGCATTGATAATCAAGTCCGCAATTTCACGTTTAAACCCACCTGGAAAAATGGAGAGTTTCTCGAAAATAAGCTGCTCACGTTCATTTAACATCGCCCAGGCGAGGTCGTTTACAATCCGCAGATACCGTTGGGAATCTGTCAGGGTCTCAAATCGCTTATCCAGATTTGCCACACCACTTTCCATATCTGCGATAGTCTGTTTACAGCCATTCATTGATGCCCAGTTTGCGGCTAATTCTATCCCCAACGGGTGTCCTTCCAGCATTCTACATATTTGAACTACCTCGTTGATCTCATCTTCATTGTTAATCGTGTGTATATTATACATTTGCGAAAAACGTTCAAAGAGATGCACTGCGGGATATTTAATTGCTTCATCATAGGTGATCGCAGTTTCAGCAGCAGGATACTCCAGACCGCTGATGGTAAAGACAATTTCATCTTTCATATTCAGACGGGTCTGAGAAGTGGTGAGTAATTTCACCCTGGGGGCTCGTTCAATCAGGTTGCGTAAGAAGAAATCAAGAGAATTCATCTGCCGGACATTGTCAAGTACAAGCAGAATATTCAAGTTTTGCAGAGCTTCCAATACCTGGCTTTGCGTTGCTTTGTGTCCCGTTGTGTGCAATCCCAAAATATACGCCAGATGCGAGGCAAATAAACGCGAGGTGGTGGGCGCCTCCAATGGGAGATAAAAAATCCCGTCTGTAAAGACATCACGACAATTCATCGCCGTTTGAATCGCGAGCTGTGTTTTTCCAATACCACCCGGACCAACGATATTAATCATGCGGCGCTCTGGATCTTTCAGCAATTCTTTCAGGTTCTTCAGACTCCCTTCACGTCCCAAAAAATTATAGGAAACGGGAGGGAAGTTATGCAGGTTGCCCTTAGTTTCAGTAAGTGGCCTGGTTTTTGCGATTACCAGATTGAGATTTTCGCCATCCTCAGAATCCTGGATTCGTTTATATAACTTTTCAGTATCCCCGCTGAGAGGTATCCCGCGTTCTTGAGAGAAAATCTTTTTCAAACGGCCAAAATGTTCCAGTGCCTGCTCACGCTTACCTGTCAGTGTCAGGAATCGCATATGCTGCTGATGCAATTTTTCATCCCAGGGATCCTGGATCAACCCAAAGCGGGTGTATTGCAAACATTGTTCATATTTGCGGTTGCCTTCATAATATTCGAGCAAACGATCATTTGCCCATGAAGCATATTGCCGAAATTGTTCTTTTTTAAAGAATAACCAGTTCTTGAATTTCAGATTGTCAAAATCATTCTCATATAAAAATTCTTGTTGATAAAGCTGCAGGGCCTGAATCAAATCATTGATTGCTGAAAGAGTTAAAGTACCGGTGGTTAAAAATTCATCTTGATATTGTTCCACTACGTTTTGAAACGAATAGATATCAACCCAGAATTGACAATCCGGATTGATTCCAATCGATCGGGTAGTACTACTGATTAATGGTTCCTCTCCTAAAACATCCTGGAAAGCACCCTTAAGCCGAAACAAAGCCACGCGCAATTTGTTCCGAGCTGCTATTTTTGAAGCATCAGGCCAAAAGAGTTGAATTACTTCCTCACGCGTATGCATATAATTACGGTCAGCCAGCAGATAAGCCAGCAGTCCCAAAATCTGCGGTGATTGCAATTCCGTATACGGCTCACCATTTTTTTCAATACGGGGTTTTCCCAACAAAAAGAATCGTAAATCCGTCATGATACACCTTATTGGAATGAACATTACTTGCCAATTAATTCTTGCAGCTCCCTGAAAACCAGTTGGCTGATGCTCAGAAAAACAAATTAGAGATAATGTGAATACGAGCTAAGAAAATAATGTGAAGATTACCGTTCCAAACCACTTGCAAGAACAAGACCAGACAGGTTTTTAATATTTATTCAAAATGTTAAATCCCTGTCACAATTATAACGCAATTTG
>CAZQSG010000083.1:7974-10218 GCA_964595925.1 uncultured Anaerolineaceae bacterium
ACCCTTACCCGATCACGCCGAGTTTTTTGCCAACTTTTGCGAAGGCCGCCAATCCCTGTTCAAGGTCGTTCTGGCTGTGTTCCGCCGAAATCATCACACGGATACGGGCTTTGCCGCGCGGTACAGTCGGGAAGCCCAGCGCCATTGCGAAAATGCCTTCATCATACAACTCACGGCTGAATTCACGTGCCAATGCAGCTTCTCCCAGCATCACAGGTGTAATCGGTGTGGCAGAATTGCCGGTATCAAACCCGAGGGCGGCCATTTCTTTTTTGAAGTATTTGGCATTGCTCCACAGCTTATCCACCAATTCGGTTGATTCTTCCAACAAATCCACCGCCGCCAGACAGGCCGCCACATCGGCGGGCGTTGCCGCAGAAGAGAAGAGGAAAGGCCTTGCGCGCTGCCGCAGCCATTCGATGATTTTGGCATTTCCAGCCGCCACACCACCCATCACGCCAAACGCTTTGGAGAAGGTGCCGATTTCAATGTCAACCTTGCCGTGCAGACCAAAATGATCCACGATACCACGCCCGCCGTGGCCGATCACACCTTCACCATGCGCATCATCAACCATCAACATCACATCATACTTCTCTGCCACTTCATATAATTTATCGAGGGGAGCAATGTCGCCATCCATACTGAAAACACCATCAGAGATAATGATTCCTCTGCGGTAATTTTTCAGATTCTCCTTCACCACCTGCTCCAAACTCGCTGCATCGGCATGCTTGAAACGCAGAACTTTGGCACCTGAAAGACGGCAGCCATCAATAATAGAAGCATGGTTGAGCTCATCTGAGAAAATCACATCTTCTTTGCCAACTACAGCAGGGATAACGGCCAGGTTTGCCATGAAACCAGATTGCAGCGAAATGGCGTCTTCCACACCTTTGAATTCAGCCATGCGTTTTTCTAATTCGATATGCAAATCCATCGTACCGGCAATCGTGCGCACTGCGGCAGGGCCGACACCATACTGATCGACTGCATCTTTCACAGCCTGCACCAGCTTTGGGTGATTGGCCAGACCGAGGTAGTTATTGGAACAAAAATCCAGCACCTTCTTACCGTCCACCACCAGCCATGCCCCCTGCGGTGAGGAGAGAGAGCGAATATTGTTGTAGAGGCCAGATTCTTTCAGTTCATTCAGTGATTCCTGCACCCAATCTAATTTATGTGCCATTGCTTCTTTCACTCCTTTAATCAAATCAAATTTCACGGGTCTCAGACCCATCCATTACCTGAGATTGGTATTTCTTTTATTATACGACTACTCTCAACAAGATGTCTGCTTGAATGGTTGAAAACCCTTCTCGCATCTGCGCTAATTCTCGATCCACCAGAATTTCCGTTCAACTGGTTAATCCCATACAAGTCAACGTATAATTAAATGATCAATATACTACTCCAACAATAGAAAGTGATCGTGATGCAAGACGAAATTCTACACCTCATCGAACGCTGGAAGAACGGTGATCAAAGGGCAGCTGAGACTTTGTATATGACGTACCGCGATGACGCCTTTCGTCTGTCATGCTCCTTTCTCAATGAACCCCAATCGGCCGAAGAAGTGGTGCAGGATGCCTTCACCTATGCCCTGATGAACATTCACAACTACAAACCAGAGAAAGCCAGTTTCAAAACCTGGTTATTCACCATTACTATGAGCCGCTGTAAAGACCAGCTGCGCCGCAAACGCCCCCCACTCTACAGCCTCCTTGAATGGTTTGAGCATTCTCAGAAAGAACCAATCGACCAGGCGCCCCGGCCCGAAGGCGCTCTCAACAGCAAAGAAATGCAGACCATACTGTGGGAGCTTGTGCAGGGATTATCACCAAAGCTGAGGGAAGCACTCATCTTACGCTATTGGGGAGAATTCACCTATCAGGAAATTTCTGAAATCGCCCACTGTCCGTTAACAACCGCACAAAGCCGGGTGCGTCTTGCCTATGACAAACTGCGAAAACAGCTCCACCCCGGATGGTTAGAAGGCTTTCAAAAGGAACTCTTATGAAAAATAATCATTTGACCCCGCAAGAAATCAATGCCCACATTCATAACACCACCACAGATGCTGATCGAGAACAAATGGATCAACATCTCCGCCATTGTTCTCTTTGCCGTGCCCAACTGCAAGCCGAACAAACGCTGAAAACTGGCATTGCAAGTGCCATTCAAAAACAGGTGGAAACGATTCGACCTTCGCAATCAATGAATTTCGGAGCGATCGCGGAGAAA
>CAZQSG010000084.1:0-10041 GCA_964595925.1 uncultured Anaerolineaceae bacterium
GCAAGCATTTACATTTTGTTGTTGCAGAAAGATCAACAGGTAATAATGACAGTGTGATGCTTGTTTATTTGTCTACTGCAAAAAAATATATAGATAGAACGACTATTTTAAATATCGGTGATCATCCATTTATTACAGAAAAATGTTATGTCAGGTATCAAAATGTTCTGATTCGTTCTCGGAGCGACATTGAAAACGCTCTCACAGAATATTATTGTAAGATATCGGATGATTTAATTAACCGGATACATTCAGGTATATTTAACTCCCAATTTGTATCAAGAAGAGATAAACAAACCTTAAGAGAATGGAAAATGGATCGTCTGATGAGAAAATCTGATTACTAACTTTCTTTCTTATTCCTTCTCAAAAATCTCCTGATGCAGGTCAACAAACCAATCTGTTTTAGTGTTCATAAAAAAATGGCGGAAAGCGCTGGTCTCTCGCATGAGATAATTCAGTTCTTTTTGAATTTTCCTGCGTAATGGATCGTTCTCGATACAATCTTCAGAACTGATTTGCAGGGCTTCTTCGGTTTCACCCACTAAACGGAGTTTACCTAAAGCTGCCAGATATTCAATTCCCTTGCGGATGGTAGCGTCCTTATGGCAGCTTGCCGCAGCCAGACGGGAAACCGGAATCACCCCGTTTTGTTTGTTGAGTGAAAATTTGGTCATCCCGATCAGTGAATTCAGAAAAACCTGCGGGGCATCCAACTCTTCCTTGCTTTTCCCGATAATGACGAGGGTTTCTGCCTGTGTTGATTCTAATAGAGAACGCAGAATTGCCTGTGAAGGTGGCCTGGAATAGAGAACGAGGGTTTTTACTGGGCGCAGATTCAGACGGTTGACGCCATTAAAAGGATCGATAGAGCTGCCTTCCAGCCAGATAAGCGTGTCAGGGTCCGATTCCCATTGGATGAATTGCATCGCAGGAATAATCTGTTTACGTTTGTCGATCACTTTCAGGGGAACGTGTTCAGTATGGACAGGTTTCTGTTCTGTGGTCTGCTGAGAGCCCTTCCACAGAGCCTGTACAGTGACCTTGCCGGAAAAGCTGCTTGATTGGAGTGTGTAGGCAATGTCGAATTTTCCTTCTGGCAGGTTTTCTTCAGCACTATTCCACCAGATTACTTCAAGGAGATGCTCTTCTTCGTCTGCCAGAATCACTTTACGGTGTTTCTCTTCACGTCCGAGGAGAATGGCACTGCGCACATTGACATTGCGGGTGAAGAAAATCGGCCGGGGATTTCCGGCGCCAAAAGGCGCCAGACTTTCAAGGTTCTCCACAAATTTCATTGTAATTTTATTGAAGGGAAGCTCCATCTCCAAATCCAGTGTGAGAGGAGGAAGTCCTTCAGGGTATCGTTTGGAGAGTTCTGTATGCATCCCGTGCCGGAAGGCTTCAATGTCTTCGATTTTAAGCGAAACGCCTGCTGCCATGGGATGGCCTTCCCCTGAGATGAGGGGAGGTTTAAGAGCGCGGATGGCTTCAATGATTGAAATACCATCTACCGAACGCGCAGACCCGCTGCATACGCCATCCCGGTTGCCGCACAGTAAAAAAGTGGGCTTTCCATAACGTTCCACCAGCGCATTAGCGACAATACCAACGATACCGCCTTCCCAATCCTCATTATGCAAAACAAGAGCGTGATTTTCCAACCAGATCGGGTTGTTCTCGACCATCCGAAAAGCCTCTTCACGGATACGATTCTGTTTTTCTTTCCTCTGTGAATTAAGCCCATCCAAAACAATTGCCATCTGACTGGCGCGGGCTTCGCTGTCGGTGGTCATCATTTCGACAATGGGGGCAGCATCCGCCAGCCTTCCAAGAGAGTTCATGCGCGGTGCAATGGCAAAGCTGATTTTTTCTTCGTTGAAGGTGCCGGCTGTAACACGTGCTGCAGCCAGGAGTGCTTTGAGTCCAACGCGTTGATTCTGTCGGATAATCTCGATGCCGCGCTGCACAAGGTAACGATTTTCATCTTTCAATTTGCCGACGTCTGCCACCGTGCCCAGGGCCGTCAGGTCAAGTTGTGCTTCCGCAATCTCCGGTTTGCCGAGGGTATCACAAATTGATTCGACCAGTTTATAAGCACAACCTGCACCCGTAAGTTCGTGGAGTGGATGCCCGGGCGGGGTGCGGCGCGGGTTTACACAGGCGAGTGCTGCGGGAAGAGTCTCAGGTAGTTCGTGGTGATCTGTGATAATCACTTCGACGCCTTGCTGATTGGCAAAATTAACAGCTTCATGGGCAGTGATACCGGTGTCACAGGTCAGCAGCAGGTCAATTTTTTCTTCTTTCAGAAATTTTTCAAGAAAGGGAATTTTAATACCGTGGTTTTCTTCATAGCGAACCGGAATATGAAACGCAGTTTCTGCCCCCAACGCATTTAATACACCCACCAGCAAAGTCGTGGAAGTCTGTCCGTCTACGTCAAAGTCACCCCAGACACCAATTTTCTCAGAATTCATGATGGCCTTAAGAAGACGGTCACGCGCGATAGAAAGATCAGGCAGTTCTTCTGGGGGTGTGACAGGGTACATCTCTGGATAGAGAAATTCACGAGCGGCTTCCGGGGATAAGACGCAGCGGCGGGTGAGTAATTGAGCCAGAAAGGTGTCATCCCCGAGAAAACGGAGTAATTCATCCGAGGGTGCAACGCTTTCAGCCAGTTGCCAGGTCCGTTTGGGTGCGTTCAAAATGCAATTTCTCCGATCTGTTCAAAGTCAATCTTGAAGGCTTCCTCTTCTTCCAATTGTTCAGTGTCATCCAGAGCCTCCAGCGTACTGGCGGCCAGTCCCCGATCACAATAGGAGCGGTATTGACAATAATCGCAGCGTTTTGGGTTATCTGTCAGCGGAAAATTGTTTTCTTCGTTGGCTGTGATGATTTCTTCGATAATGGCATTGATAAATTGCCGGTCGCGCTTGTAACGTTCCTGATTGTAATGAATCACTTCAGCATCATCTGGAAATTGCACAAACCAGTAATTCATTTCGATCTGATTAGGCCGCCAGGCTTTGCTTTCATTCAAGCCTTCACCCCCCAGCACAAGCAGCATGGGATAGAGGCGCGATTGCACACGTTGTATGAGCCAGTCTGTTTTCGGGCGGTGTTCTGACGTTTTCCAATCCATGATCGTGACTTTGCGGTTTTGCTCAATCGTCAGCAGGTCATATTTGGCCAGAATGCGAAAACCCGCGAATGAGGCTGAGAGTGTATACTCTGTCAGCTGCCTTTCTGAAAGCTTTCCTAACGGGTCAGCCTCAAGAAAGGTAGTCCACCAATCGAGCAAAATCGGATCAATGATACGTTTTGTGATAGCTTCAGGCGGGATGCCATTTACGACTTGCTGCACCATGCGGTGGAAATGCGTACCGCGTTCCATGCGTTTTTCCTGTTCGATAACGGGGCCTGTCTGGACAGCGGGCCATTCGAGATGGAGCAGGTGGCGCAATTGAAAACGGCGTGGGCAATCCACGTAATCTTGCAGATTGTATTGGCTGAAATGGAAATTTGCATCAAGAGGCATGGTCTCGCTCCTTCCAATAGCGGTAAAGTTCACCCAACGCTCGTGCAGGCTGGCATTTTTCACGCAGACCCAGGTTCCACAGGATGTGCAGTTCCTTTCGCGCGCGGGTGATGCCGACATACAGCAGACGCAGTCGTTCCTCCGCGATGCCGACACGGGCATCTTCTGAAGCAGCCCCTTCGGGTTTAGAAAGTTGTTCATCATCGCCAGCCACCACAGCTTTAAGCTTGCTGAGCATTTCTTCCTGCAGGTTCAACTTTTCACGGATGAACCATTTTTCAGAATAGTAGGTATCATACGGATCGAGCGAGGGGAAGTCATAATTGTTGGCGGAGAGCAAATAAACTATGTCCCACTCCAATCCTTTGGATTTATGGATTGTAGACACGGTGACTTTGCCGGCGTGCTTATCAGGATCGAAGCCAGTATCATTGTCAGAAAACCCACTGAAACCGCGCCGCGAAGTGGCGATATCGTGGAGCTGGGCCGCAAAGTCTGAGAGCTGCCATTCACGGTGGCTGCGGCTATAAAATTCCAGCATCTGGGCGAATTTGTGGCTGAGTGCCAGATCAACAGTATTATCATACAGATCATTGGCAATCGTGAGGATTAACTGGTCAATTGGAAGGAGCACAGCTTCCTGCCAGCGCACCATGATTGTACGCAGCCATTCCAATTCTGCGATGACGGCTTCATCCTGGGTGCGGGATATCTCAGCCAGCCAGTCTTTTCCGCCGAGGGGGTGAAGAAAATCTTCTACCTGTGCAGCACGCCGGATAAGATCAGCAGCTGCCTTGATGGTAGCTTTCTCGTCGGGGTCTTCCACCAGGCGTGGCTTTCGCATGGCGGCATACGCACGCCGCAGCATTTTTTGATGTCCGGGATTGGCAAGCGAAAGCAGAATGGCTTCGAGGTCGAGAGCAGTTTGACGGGTTTCTGCGGTGTTTTTCAACAGTTCGATGTATTCGATTTGATTTTCTTTGAGGGCTTTGATCAGACTTTCACCATGACGGTTGGTTGGAACCAGTACAGCCATGGTTTGGTTTTCCGCTTCGGGTTTTAACTTCCACCGCTGGATGCGTTGAACTACTTCTTCAATCTCGGCTTTTGATGTGCGCCGCTCAGTTGGTTTTGCAATGCGGATGGTGGTTTCCTCGTCTACCGGGTTAGGCTGCGGGTCACCGGGCGGAGTGGGTTCAATATACGCCTCAAAGAGGGCGTTCCGCAAGGATTTAATAGGATGGTTGTGTGTGGTCCACTCGACGAGGTGGTTGGCAAGCTCAATGATAGAACGAGTTGAGCGGCCCGAATTGGGCAGATCAGCACGTACAACGTCCTCTCGGGCGATGAACTCACGCAGTAATTCTGGATTGGCGGTGGTGAAGGTTTCAAAGATGGCCTGGTTGGGATCACCGACCCGCACCCAGTTCCCATTATCTCCAGTGAGGAGTTCCAGAATTTCCTGCTGCAAACAGCTGGAGTCCTGGGCTTCGTCCTCGAGGATATAGGGCCAGCGACGGCGCAAGCGGGCGAGGTATTCGGAATCCGTTTTCAATGCAGCCAGGGCATAACGGATCAGGT
Organism: uncultured Anaerolineaceae bacterium; assembly: GCA_964595925.1. Classification (GTDB taxonomy): domain Bacteria; phylum Chloroflexota; class Anaerolineae; order Anaerolineales; family Anaerolineaceae; genus SpSt-1165. The sequence goes on from CAZQSG010000084.1 coordinate 5,120, forward strand.
CATCAAAATCGACGCCTTCACGCAGGCTTAGTTTTCGGGTGTAATCCTTGTAGACATCACAACCTAAATTAAGGAGGGGGTCTTCGTACTCCATGGCTCTCATATGGGCCCGGATTTCAAAATCATCGGCCTGGAGGTCTTTTGCGGTTTTGATGAAAGCACCGCTCAGGCCAATCATGTACGTGTTCCATGTCTGGGCGAATTTATGATCCACCCGAATATCGTCAGCCAGATAGGTTTCTTGAAATTCAGGATGTGTGAGCAGCCAATCTCTTACAGAACTTTCGAGCATCAGGTAGGCTTCACGGTCGTCGATGATATTGAACTGTGTGGGCAAACCGACCAGGTCGGGGCGTTCACGTACAATGTCATGCGCCAGACCATGCAAGGTACGCACACGAAAACCCATCCGTGGCAGGAGACCAAAATTTTCGATGTATCCACTGATCCGCGATTCGAAATTACCCACACCAGAATTGGTGAGCGTCACAACAAGCACTTCTTGCGTGTCATCCAGATAGCCCTCATGGATGAGACGGGCAGCAAGAAAAGAGAGCGTTTGGGTTTTGCCGCTGCCGGGCACAGCTGCCACGCCCATGCGTCCCTGCGTAAAATCAACCACGGTCTGCTGTTTGGGTCGGGGTTTAAACATGATCAACCTCACTTTTCTGTGTTTTGTCCAGGAGCGGCATGCGGCGCAATATATTTTGGAGTGCCGTCAACAGCAGACCGTGAGACTCGTAGCCCTGTTGATCAATTTGCAAGATGTAAAGGAACACCTGTTCTTTGCATCGTGCCAGGAGACCCTGCGTGAGACGAGAGAGCGATTCTACATTGAAAGCCTGTTCGTTGAGATCGGTCCATTTTTGACCAACTTCCCAGTTGCGGCTGAGAACGATGGGATGAGTGAGGGGTTGATAGACGCGCTGCCACCATCCCGCTGAGCCAATATCGAGCCAGAATTGGTAGCGCACAGGACGGTTATTCATCAGAAAAGTATAGGCTGGCGCCAACAATATGGTACCAGTCGGTTGGGGTTCCCAGTTTTGCAGGTATTGTGCGGCGATAACGCCGCGTTCAAGCATGGTGATGTATTCGGCTCCCATGCGGTTTTCATCTTCTTTGAGAAGGAAATTAGTACCGCGGCGGAATTTTTGCACCGATTCGATCAGGCGAGAGGTGAGTGCAGCCGCTTCAATATCGTGGTGGAATGCAAAATCCGCTTGCGAAAGTACCTCACCAAACAATCGTGAAAGAAATACATCCAGTTCAGGTTTCTCAGAACTTTCGAGAATATCCAACAACCACATCCGCAGAATATCATACTGCTGCCCGATCTGGTAACTGATGCGTTCCTGCATCTCTGATTTAATGTCAGTAAAACTACCCAGACGTTCGGCAGGATTTTTGTTGGGGCGATAAAGAACGCGACGCATTAAACTGGCGCGTACCAAATCAAGTCCTTCGATAGACTGCATGAGGGCATAACTGAAAGCCATCTCTGACGGGGGAGATCCCCAGATGGGATTAGCCAGCTTGGCCAGCGCCAGCAGGCATTGCGTAACTGGTTCGTCTCCAAGACTGCGCGAAGGGCGGGTGGTGTAACTCACCAATCCAGCCTGACGAAATTCACGGTCAAGGGCAAAGCGCAGTGAGTCGCTGAGAAAGGGTGAGAGAACCACGATTTCATCTGGTTGTGCACCATTTTTTTCAATTAATTGAAAGATTTTTTCGGTGACTTTTTGAATCATTTCAGGATGAAATCGGACAGGTTCAATATTGAATGCTTGATGGAGTTCTTCAGGTAGAGTTTTTTTCTGCGGCTGATGGATGCTGGCATCCAGAACAGAAGCGAATTCTTCAAGGATAGGAGAAGTGACGAAAGATTGATTGAATGACAGAACAGTCTGGCAGGCGTCTTCCAACCGACGGGCAGATTTGGCATCTGCACCGAGAAACAACCGGTAACCTGCATGATCGTCAGAGATACACAGAGCCCCTTCGAAGTCTGGCAGCCATTCGAGCATCACATCGTGTACGACTGGCACATCTTCCTCGATATTATCGTAGAGCAAATAGCGATATTGATGTTGAAGATGTTCATGACAGAAAGAAGTTTGCCACAAGTAGCGAGTGAAGAGTTCTAATTGCAGCGAGAAATCTAGCAGGTTTTCCTGATAGCAATATTCGCGGAACTGGTTGGCGCATTGCTGGGCGGTTTCATAAATGCGAACCTGATCAGCCTGGTCGCCAATCCAGGCTGCACTGAGCAGTTCACCTACATGCTGATGATTGATGCCAATAGAAGCAGCTTTGTTGAGATTGTCGATGATTTGACTGAGCAGGCGGTTGGGGTCGAGATTAACCGAGAGAAAAAAATCTTCATCAATGAAAGGCTGTACAATGCGATTCATAATGTATTGCGCGGTTTCGAGGGTGAGAAAAGAAGGTGCCTGGTTAGGATTTTGGAATCCAGCTTCCTCTGCCACAATGGGCCAGAAGAGGGAGATCATGCGTTGTCCCAGACCTCCCAGGGTGAGAATATCGGTTACACCGCCGGGGGGCAATTCAGGGGAGCGCATTGCTTCGTAATAGGGAATCGCGAGAGAACGTTGAGGCACAAGGACGAGAATCTCCTCTGCGGGTACACCTGCATCAATCCATTGCAGGACACGCTGCACCCCCACGGTCGTTTTGCCGCAGCCAGCCAGCCCATGCAGAAATGTACTATGGTCAACAGGTTGGGCAAGAGCTTCACTCTGCGAAGTTGTCAACTGAAAAGTCATTTCACCACCTTAATCAGATTGATTAGAATCTGAATGTGTGCTATCTTTGGTTTAACATGGAATTCCGTGTTTGCTGAGTTATATGACTGGAGGGTTTCCATGTTGTTAATTATAAATCAACCTAATATCATTTTAGAAACCTGTCAGCCACTGCAATATCAACAAGTATTGCGGTGTGAGGTTTTCACCCGAAGGAGTTATCAAAATGGCAGTAATACATATTGAAGATACGTTTAAAGGCAAAGATGGTTTTCGGCTTTATGAACAATGCTGGATGCCAGAAGATGTAGAAAATGCAAAAGGGATACTGGTTATTGTGCATGGTCTGGCGGAACATAGCGGCCGATACGCGCATGTTGGAAAATTCTTCGCGGAGCATGGCTTCGTGGTCGGTGCTTTTGATCTGCGTGCCCATGGAAAATCAGATGGTTCCGATACAGTTCTCAAATCGATTGATGACTGTGCTGATGATGTCGAAGTGTTTGTGGCACGCATGCGTGAACGAGTACCGGGTAAACCACTGTTCGTGTTAGGACACAGTATGGGCGGGCTGATCGTAACCTTGTATGGTATTCAAAAACAGCCTGATGTAACCGGGATACTGTTAAGCGGAGCTGCTGTGAAAATTAGCGATGATATTTCTCCTTTCTTGCTCAAATTGTCAGGTTTGCTGGCAAAAATCGCACCCCGGATGAAAACAATTGTTCTGGATGGGAATGCTGTTTCACGTGACCCAGCCGTGGTGGAAAAATATAATGCGGATCCACTGAATTATCGCGGCGGCATTCCCGCTTCGACGGGTGGAGCAATCAACTCGGCAATACAATATGTACGGGAGCATTTTACAGAATTCAATTTGCCTGTTCGGATCATGTTTGGTACAGAAGATCGCCTGGCTGATCCAGATGGAAGCAAGAAACTTTATAGAGAGATAAGTTCAACCGATAAGACGATGGTGCCTTATGAGGGTCTCTATCATGAAATTATGAATGAACCCGAGCAAGTGCAGGTAATGACTGAAATCCTGGCATGGATGGTTGAGCGATTATAGTCTGCGCTACAAGGTGCTGGCTTAAAGGTGAGGCCTGACCTTTGCAAACCTCATAATTATCAGGTACAGACTGTCCTCTTGTAGCGTGTAAATAGCTGCGTGGACTTGATCGAGCAATTTTTTAGGTGCGTTTTAATTTTGGCTATTATTAACCTTTCTGCTTGACATAAAAAGGGCCGAGTTGTAAAGTATGTGTATATTGGTGCGCGATACTGTGTTTATAAAGAACGACATCCTCAAAAGGTAAAACCGGTTGTGGCTATTGACAGCGTTAGCCCGCTTGAAAATAGCGACATTAGATGAGAGTCGCACTGGAGGTATTATATTTCTAAAAGGAGCAGAGGAATGTATTGCCAGTCGAGGCACTTGAAAAGCACATTCGCATTATTGACTCTGTTTGGAGTTATTTCACTTGCCTGCAATGCACTCAGTTTTCGCATCCAGGATGTGGAAACCTCTGAACGAACAGAGCTAATCGGCTTTAACTTCACCCACTCCATTCCCGAATTCCCAGAGGGCGATAAAGATGCACCGAACCATGTTTTCATTCACAGATATCCTATGCCCGATGACGGTTTGATTACGGGTGTAATATATTTAAATGACACCGATGATATTTCTGAGACAATCACCTTACTCATATTGCGCCCAGGCAGTGATGGCTGGGAAGTAATTCACTGCGTTGCTTTGTTAGGCGATGATCTCCCTCCCACGGCCACAGGACTTGCGATGCTCGAATTACAGCCATCCTTAGCTATCAAACAGGGGGACATTTTTGCTCACTGGCAACCCGAAACGAGATCAACCGGGCCTATTCCATTAAATCTTGATAGTACCTCCGTTGACGGACTCAGTACTGGTAAATTTGGATTTAATTTAGTTGATGTCGAAGTAGGTCAGATCATTCCAGACAGTGGGTTTACGGGACAACGCGATTATTTTATGAACATCATTTTTAAGCCAATGCCATAGTGGACGTATAGGCAAGAACACAAATTTAGTTTCTGCCAACAGCAGTAAACTCAAACGGCTTAGATTTTCGACGCCTTATGAAAGGTTGTATCATGGGATTTTGAATGAGCCCG